>NZ_JBHUXV010000093.1:0-38479 GCF_042669125.1 Streptomyces sp. NPDC057253
GTCCCGTCGGCCTACGACACGCCGCCGACCTGCTGGTTGTAGCCGGCCACGATGTTCTCCAGGGCCTTGTCGGCCGACTGCTGGCCGTTGATCGCCTTGCCGAGCTCCGTCTTGGTCGGGTCCTCGGTGAGGCTCTTGCCCTTCAGCACCCAGTTGGTCTGCGCGCCGTTGAAGTAGCCGGAGATCGGGGCGTACAGCGGGATCTCCTCGTTGTAGAGCTTGAACGCCGCCTGCGCCGCCTCGGACTTGAAGGGGTACGTCGGGTTCAGACCGCTCTCGACCGGCAGGAAGCCGGACGCCTCGCACAGCACCTTGTAGTGGGCCGGCTCGTACAGCCAGGTCAGGAACTTCGTCGCGGCCTTGGACGCGTCGGCGTTGTTGTTGAAGCCGACGATGTTGCCACCGGCGTTCACGTCGCTCGCCTGCACCGGCTCAGCCGGGGTCGGGACGCTCGCCCACTCGAACTTCTTGATGCTGTCCGCGAAGGAGGCGACCTGCCACACGCCGGACCAGTAGGCGACCACGTCACCGCTCTGGAACATGGCGGACGGGTCGGCGCCGGACGTCCACACCGACTTCGGCATGGTCTTGTCGTCGTTCCAGCCGACGAAGGTGTTCACGGCCTTCTTGGTCGCCGCGTCCACCGAGAACTTGCCGGAGGAGTCGGCGTGGACGTACTGGCCGCCCATCTCGTACACCATGGCGCGCAGTCGCGACGGCGACTGGTCGAAGGTCAGGGAGTACTTGGCGCCGGTCTTCTCGCGGACCTTGTTGGCCGCGGCGATGAAGTCGGTCCAGGTCCAGGTCTTCGACGGCTCGGTCGGGAAGGAGACACCGGCCTTCTCGAACAGGGACTTGTTGATGAACAGGCCGGACGCGGTGACGTCCGAGGGGATGGCCAGCACCTTCCCGGACGAGTCCTTCGCCAGGAAGTTGGCGTTGATGTTGTTGCTCTTCTTGTCGGCGATGGACCTGAGGTCCAGCAGCTTGCTCGACCAGATCGGGTCCAGCGCCGGCACGGCGGCCACGTCGGGCAGGGAGTTGGCCTGCGCGGCGTTGTGCAGCTTCGTGGTGTAGCCGTCGTAGGGGATGTTGACGAGCTTGAGGTTGACGCCGGTCTCCTTCTTGTACTGCGCCACCACCTTCTTCCAGCCCGCGTCCTGCCCGGGAACCGTGGAGATCCAGAACGTCAGCGACTTGGAGGTACCGCCGGAGCTGCCGTCCCCGCCACAGGCGGTGAGCGTCAGAGCACCTGCCGCGACAGCGGCAGCGAGGGAAACCAGGCGGCGCGTGCCGCCGCGGCCGAGACGGCGAGAGCGCCGCACACCCACAGTGGTCATCTTCGATCCCTTTTTTTCGTCGTAGGGGACGGAGCACGGCGCCGATCTTGGCGGCACTGGTGCAGTTTGCAGGAGGTTCGCTTTCCGAGGGCACGGCCTCGCCCGGCCGCGTCATCCTGACGGGCGAGGATCCCCGGCCCCCTGGACCGTCACCGCACGGGCACGCCCTCGTGCGGTTGCCGTACGTCGAGTACGGGCGGGACGCTCGCCCCAAGCCGGCGTCCCGGCCGACTTAGAAAGCGCTTGTCCGGACATTGGCAGACCGAGTCCGAAACCGTCAATCCTTCGTCCGCACAGGCTGGGTCACGGTTTGGACTCCTCTGGCGACGGCCAGGCGGGCGGCACCCACCACGGTGCCGAGATCACCGACCTGGCTGCTGACCACCTCGGTGGGCCAGCTCAGCCGCTCCAGCTCGGCCCGCACACCGGGCAGGAGCTGCGGAAACGCACCGGTGCTGCCGCCCAGGACGAGCAGCCCGGGGTCCAGTACGGCGGTCACCGCGGCGGCCAGCCGGCCCACGTCCACGGCGTGCCGGTCGACGATCGCGCGGGCCGTGGCGCTGCCCTGTTCCGCGAGGGCGAAGAGCTGCTCGGCGCTGCGGGGGCCGGCGCCGTCGACTTCCGGCCAGGCCTCCGCGGCCCGGCGCAGCAAAGAGCGGGCCCCGATGTACTCCTCCAGGGCCTCGTGGCGGGGCTCCAGGTCGTCGTCCCAGGGGTAGGGCAGCCGGGCGAGCTCACCCGCGGCGCCGTTGGCACCGGCCAGCACATGTCCCCCTACGACGATGCCGAGACCGATACCGACGCCGATCCGCAGATAGCCGAAGGTGTCCCGGCCGCGGGCGGCGCCCTCGTGCAGTTCGGCGAGGGCGGCGCAGTTGACGTTGTTCTCCAGGTGGACGGGGACTCCGGGCGGCAGCGCGACGGTCACCGCGTCGAAGACGGGACCGGCCTTCGCGGTGGCGGGGCGCATCCGCTGCGGTGCGGTGACGTCACCGACGGCCACGACGATGGTGCGCAAGGGGGCGTCCGGGGGCAGCGCGGACAGTGCCTCCCGTACGACGTCGGCGGCGTCCTCGCGGGGTCCGGTGGCCTCGGCGAGCAGGGTGCCGTCCAGGGCGCAGCCGCGCACCCGGGTGAGGGAAGGGCCCAGGTCGACGGCGAGCACGGCGCCGGCGGCCGGGCCGAGACGGTAGACGGCGGCACTGCGGCCGGTGGCGCCCGACGAGGTGCCGGAGTGGGCGGCGAGGTGGACGCCCTCCAGTTCGGCCACGGCGGAGGAGACCGTCGGCTTGGACAGGCGCGCGAGGCTCGCCAGCTGCGGCCGGGTCGCGGTGCCGGCCTGGGCCAGCACGGCGAACACCGCGCTCGCGCTCTCGGTCAGACGGGGGGCTCTTACCACGTCGTGTTCCACAGTTCCCCCAGGTCACAGGCTGCTCTCCCGGGACGATCGGCTCGGTGGGAGGCGGCGATGGGTTGCTCCGGCGGCACGCGTTCCCGGCTCGGGGAGGAGGCCCGGGAAGCCAGGTGCGCGACGCCTATTGACAGGCACTGTACTTCGTTAGTTAACTTCCTAACGAACGTCACGGTACTCGCCTGCCGTGGTCCGACAGAAGCCCGTCCCGGGGCTTCCCTAGAGCATCAACTGCCCTGCCTCCAGGCACGGTTCGCCCACCGTCGCAGCACCCATTGCACCGACGAAAGAGGATCCGTGCAGGACACCGCACCCCTGGTGGTCGGCATCGACGTGGGCGGCACCAAGACACAGCTCCGCGCCTACGCGGGCGACGCTCTCGTGGCCGATCACGTCCGTTCCAGCGGCGGCTGGCGGCCGCACGACCCCGTGGCCGCCGCCGGCTGGCTGGCCGCGCTCGCCACCGAGGCGCTTCCCGCGGGCGTACGCCCGTCCGCCCTCGCCGTCGGCGGGCACGCCTGTGAGACCCCGCGCCAGTGCGCGCAGATCCGCACCGCCCTCCACCTGCACTTCGACGTGCCCGCGCTGGTCGTGGGCGACGCCGAACTGCTGGTCCCGGCCGCGGGCCTGGAGAAGGGGGTCGGCCTGGTCGCCGGCACCGGCTCCGTGGCCGTCGGCCGTCTCGCCGACGGCACCCCGGTCCAGGTGGGCGGCTGGGGCGCGCTCCTCGGCGACGAGGGCGGGGCCGCCGGTCTGGTCCGCGAGGCCGTCCGCGCCGTATGGGCGGCGCACGACCGCGGCGAGGAGCCCGACGCGCTGGCGCTCGCCCTGCTGTCCGGGTTCGACGTCCCCGAGGTACCCGCGCTCGCCGCCGCGCTGGAGCATGTCACGGCCGCCTCCGCCGAGTGGGGCCGGCACGCCCCGGCCGTCTTCGCGGCCGCCGAGGCCGGATCCGCCCTCGCCCGCACGGTGATCGCCGAGGCGGGCCGGGCCCTCGCCGCGCTCGTCGAGCGCCTCGCCGCGCGCGGGGCCGTGGTCGACGACGTCGTGGTCGCGGGCAGCACCGTCCTCGCCCAGCCCTCGCTGTACGACGCCTTCGCGTCGGCGCTCGCCGACGGTGTGCCGTCGGCCCGGCCGCGTCCGCTGCGGGCGCCGCCGGTCGAGGGCGCGGTGGCGATGGCCCGTTCACTTGTGTGACATGCCCTCGTCGCCGAGTCTCCTCCGCTCCGACATGACTCGCCCGTAGATCTTCGCTCGCACGACTTCAGAAAGCGCATTCGACGCTCAGGGCCTCAGGCGCATCATGAGTCGCAGCCGCATCACTGTCATGTGCACTACCGCCCCGGCCGTACGGCCGCAGAACTGAAGAGAGGCTCATCCATGCCGTCATCCGCCGGGCAGCACTCCCCCGCGCGTACCACCGCAGGCGTGAACCGCAGGGGCTTCCTGAAGACCTCCTTCGGCGCCACCGCCGGTGTCGTGGCCGCGCCCACCCTGGTCGGCTGGCTCGCCGCCGCCGACGCGAAGGCCGCCGCCGCTCCCCTCGCGTTCGTCGACGACTACAAGACCAACCTCTCCGCGAACCGCACGCCCGAGACCAACGCGGTCGTGCGCGCGCTCGGCGGCTTCGCGCAGATATGGAAGACCGGCGACGCCTGGAACACCGGCACACCGCTGCGGCACGACATCCTGCGCGCCAACGTGCGCTACAGCATCGACGTCACGACCCGGCGCACCCCGGCCGAGGCGAAGACCGCGTTCCTCTACGACCGCATGCACCAGAGCTACTCCACGATCGACGGCCTCGGCCCGCTCGCCCCCCTCTACAAGGCGGGCGCCAAGGCGGTCACCTCGATCACCGTCGCGCCCGACGGCACTCCCCCGACCACCATCGACGACACCCTGCCCGCCGACGCCCCGGCCGGATCGGCGCTCGGCGCGGGCTCCCACGACTCGGAGCTCGGCAAGGTGGCCACGCTGGTGGACACCCTGCGCGGCAACTGGGCGTCGGGCAACCCGTCCAAGTACGCCTACCTGTACCCGCGCCCCTGGCGCATGAACGAGGACAGCCAGGTCGTCGACACCGGCCAGAAGGACGCGCTCGGCTACCCGGTGTACGAGTCGAAGGTGGTCGTGGCGCCTCAGCTGCTGCGTCAGCGCAGCACCTCGCCGGCGGACGACGGCGGCTTCCCCAGCGGACACACCAACGCCTACCACCTGGCCTCACTGGCCTACGCGTACGCCGTGCCCGAGCGGTTCCAGGAGCTGGTCACCCGCGCGATCGAGCTGAGCCACACCCGGATCCTGGCGGGCATGCACTCCACGGTCGACGTCATGGGCGGCCGGATCATGGCCACCGCCCTGGCCGCCGCCACGCTGGCCGACCCGGCGAACGCGCAGCTCAAGGCGGACGCCCGGGCCCAGGCGCTGGCCTACTTCACGCAGCGGACGGGCACGACGGCCGACACCCTGTTCGCCTACGCGCACTCGGACCCCGCCGACCCGTACGCGAACCGGAAGGCGAACGAGCGTGCGGTGACGCCCCGGCTGACCTATGTCCTCGAACGGGAGGGCCGCAGCAAGCCGCTCACCGTGCCCAAGGGCGCCGAGGTGCTGCTGGAGACCCGGCAGCCCTACCTGGACGCCGCCCAGCGCCGTGAGGTGCTGCGCACCACCGGGCTGCCCTCCGGGTACGTCCTGCTGGACGGCTGGGAGCAGTGGGGCCGGCTCAACCTGTTCGCCGCGGCGGACGGATACGGCTCCTTCGACTCCGACGTCACCGTCACCCTCGACGCGGCCTTGGGCGGCTTCCACGCGGCCGACAGCTGGCGCAACGACATCGACGGCTGCGGCGGACTGACCAAGAAGGGCAGCGGCACGCTGACCCTGACGGGCCACAACCGCTACACCGGCGGGACCGTGCTCCAGGAGGGCGCCCTGGTCGCCGCCTCGGCCCACGCGCTCGGCCACGGCGACGTCCGCGTCCGGGGCGGCCGGCTCACGCTCACCGACAGGTCGCTCCAGGTCCACGGCACCTACACCCAGGAGTCCGGCACGCTGGAGCTCACCCTGCGCTCCGGTCAGGAGCCGGTCCTTCAGGTGACCCGGCGCGCCGTGCTCGGCACGGGCAGCGTGCTGTCGCTGCGGCTGGACGCGAACAAGCCCCCGAAGGCCGGGCAGACCGTCCGCGTCCTCGGCGCACCGGTGCTGCGCGGCCAGTTCGACCGCGTGGAGCTGAACTCCGGCACGCTGCGGGCCGTACCCGTCTACACGACGGAAGGTCTGTCGGTACGACTCCTGAAGCGGTGACGCCCGCGGGGCGGGAGCCGGTGCGAGAGTGGCCCTCATGAGGTCCCTCCGGATCGCTCCCGCCACCGCCCGCCCGGCGTCGCCGCGGGGCGGATGATGACGAGCGAGCAGCAGACGGTCCTGGACACGGTTCCCGAGTCCGGGTCACGCGACGAGGAGCGGCAGCCACGACCCGCCCGGCGGTGGCTGGTGCCGCTCCTCGTCGTCGTGCTGCTGGCCCAGATGGCGGCCGTCATGGTGACGACCGCGGTCCAGCAGACCCCCACGATCGACGAACCCGTCTACGTGGCCACGGCCGCCGAGTACCTGCACGGTCAGGGCATCCGCTACAACCCCGAGCACCCGCCGCTCGGCAAGCTGGTGATCGCCGCCGGGGTGGCGATCGCCGACCCGCACGTGGACACGGCGTTCGACGGCCCCCAGATCGACCTCGGCCCCCACCTGCT
Organism: Streptomyces sp. NPDC057253; assembly: GCF_042669125.1. Classification (NCBI taxonomy): domain Bacteria; kingdom Bacillati; phylum Actinomycetota; class Actinomycetes; order Kitasatosporales; family Streptomycetaceae; genus Streptomyces; species Streptomyces sp. NPDC057253. The sequence goes on from NZ_JBHUXV010000093.1 coordinate 6,507, forward strand.
CTACGAGTCGGGCAACGATCCCTGGCGGCTGATGTTCTGGGCCCGGCTCCCGGTGATCGTGCTGACGCTGCTGTTCGCACTGGTGGTGTTCGCCTTCGCCCGCGAACTCGCCGGAACGGCCGCGGGACTCGCGGCCCTCGCCCTGTACGCCTTCTCCCCCGACGTCGTCGCCCACGGTTCGCTGGCCACCCTCGACGTGCCGACGGCCGGTTTCCTGCTCACCTCGGCGTGGCTGCTGTGGCGGGCCCGCGTCAGGCCCCGCCGGTACCTGCCGCTCGCCGGTCTCGCCCTCGGGGCGGCGCTGGCCACCAAGATGAGCGCGCTGCCGGCGGTGCCGGTGTTCATGGGGCTGGCCGCGCTCTCGGTGTGGAGCGCCTGCCGGGACACCGGGACGCGCCGCAGGCTGCTCCAGGCCGTCGGGGCCGCGGCCGCGCTGGCGGTGGCCGCGATCGCCGTCGTATGGGCGTCGTACCTGGTCGTCGACCCGCGGCTGCGGTGGACGTCCCAGGACCCGGTGCCGGTCGTGCACGGGCTGCGCGGGACGCTGGCCGATGTGCTGCCGTTCCCCGAGGCGTACACGGACGGGATGCGGTTGCAGTTCCGGTTCGAGAACCACCCGTGGGAGGGGTTCCTGTTCGGGCGGGTGTACACCGGGCACCTCTGGTACTACCTGCCGGCGGCGCTGCTGGTGAAGACCCCGCTGGGTCTGCTCGCGCTGTGGGCCGCCGGTGCCGTGGTGCTGGTGGCGGTACGGCGGTTGCGGCCCGCGGCCCCGTATCTGCTGGTCCCCGCCGGGGTGTTGCTGGCCTCGGCCATGACGGGCTCACGGGACTTCGGCACCCGGTACACGCTCTTCCTGCCCATGTTCCTTACGGTGGCGGCCGGTTGTGTCCTCGCGGTACGGCGGCGCTGGGCGACGGGAGTGACCGCGGCGCTGGTGCTGTTCGTGGCCGTCAGCTCGCTGCGGACCTTTCCCTACTATCTGCCGTACTCCAACGAGGCGTTCGGCGGACCGGCCCGCACACATCTGCGGCTGCACGACTCCAACGTCGACTGGGGCCAGGATCTCGGCCGGCTCGCCGACCGGCTGCGCGAGCGCTATCCGGGTGAGCGGATCTGGCTCGTGTACAAGGGCAGCGGGGTGCCCTCCGCCTACGGCATCGAGGCGTCCGATCCGCGCGAGGTGCCGGTGGAGGACGTCCGCGGGCTGCTGGTCGTCTCGGACTCCTCGGTTGCCAAAGCGAAGGGCCGGCTGGCCGAGTTGATCGCCGGCAGCCGTGCGGTCGACGAGGTCGGCCACTCGATCACGATCTACCGCCGATGATCACCCGGGCAGGTGCGGCGCGCCGCCGCTCAGCGGGCCGCGAGCTGGAAGCCCTCGGCGCTCACGTGCGGCATCGCCCTGCTCGTCACCCGGTAGCGGCCGTTGGGCACCCGGACGGACCGGGTGATGTGCACGGTGAGCGGACCCGCCCACTCGTAGCCCCGCTGCTCGCCGTGCCGGGCGAGGCTGTCGGTGAGCTCCTGGCCCACATCGCTGCCCCGGCGCACGAGTTCGTCGTAGGCGAAGTCCGCGAGCTCGACGTCGTACGCGTTCGGGACCACCACCCTGCTCTCACTGCACACCACCACGTTGCTGTCGCACTCGTGACGCAGCGCCTCCAGGAGTTCGACGGGCTCCCGGCCGACGACCCGCGCCCACAGCGCCTCCCAGCCGTGCTCCATTGCCTGTTCCAGCGCGCTCAGCGCACCCATTCCCTCTCACCTGCCTGGTTCGCGTGCGGCGTCATTCCTGGGCGAAGTCGTCGGGTTCCAGCTGCGCTTCCTCGAACGCCTCGCGCAGGGTCCGTCCGCTGCCGCCGGGGGCGGGCGGTTCGTCCTGGTCGTGCCGAGTGCGCAGGAGCTCGTCGGTGTCGTCGGTCTTGTGCCGGTTCTCCTCGGGGACCGTCATACGGGGCCGCTCCTCGTGTGTCGTCGAAGTCCTTGTCCAGCGGCGGGTTCCCGATCGGCGGCGGCGTACCCGTCCCGATCCGAGGTCGCCCGACGCCGTCCTACCAGCGCTGGTCACCGGGGCGTGTGAGCTATGTTGACTCCCCGTGGGAGACAAAGGAGGCGCCTCGGTGCCATCGCCGCAGCAGGCACGTGCACAGGCATCCGCGATCACCTCGGGCAAAACCGCACCGGAAGCGGAGGCCGCCCCGGCCTCCCAGCTCAGGACGCTCTTCGACAGGCCCCGGCTCTCGCCCGGGCAGCGGCGCATCGCGCAGTACCTGATCGAGCACATCACCGAAGCGGCGTTCCTCTCCATCACCGACCTCGCGGAGCGCGTGGGCGTGAGCCAGCCCTCGGTGACGCGGTTCGCGGCCGCCGTGGGCTTCAGCGGCTACCCCGCCCTGCGGGAGAAGCTCCAGGCCATCGCCCTCGGCACGCTCGCCGGCGGCCCGGTCGCGGACGACGAGTCGCGCGGCAACGAACTCCAGGCCGCGGTCGACGCGGAGATCGAGAACCTGGAGAACCTGCGCCGCGACTTCGCCGACCCCGACCAGGTGATCGACCTCGGCCGCAAGCTGTCCGAGTCGACCCCGCTGACCATCCTGGGCCTGCGCATCTCGGCGTCGCTCGCGGAGTACTTCGCCTACGCGGCCCGCCGTATCCATCCCGACGTACGGCTGGTCACCCGCGGCGGCAGCGTCGCCTACGACGCCCTCCTCCAGTCACGCGAGGCGGGCGGCACCTGGGTGCTCGCGTTCTCGATGCCCCGGCACGCCCAGGAGACGCTGACCGCCCTGCGGGTCGCCCGCAGCGCCGGACTGAAGGTCGCGCTCGTCACCGACCTGGCGCTCGGGCACGTGGCCGACGAGGCGGACATGCTGTTCACCACCGGCACCGGCTCCCGCCTGGTCTTCGACTCCTACGCGGCGCCCGGAGTGATCGCCGCCGCCCTGCTCCAGGCCATGACCGACGCGGATCCCGAGCGGACCCAGGCGCGGCTGGAGGAGTACGAGCAGATCTCCGACCAGCACCAGTTCTTCCTCAGGGACTGAGCTCCCCTCCCTGGTCATAGGCCTTCAGACCGGGACCATCCGTAATAAATCGAGCATGAATGTTTTCATACTCCTTGCAAAGCGGACGGCATATATAAATACTGCTCACGGATCACCCCGGGACCACTCCGGGACTCGTCCGCACCCCTGTCCCCGTCCCCACCCCACCGCCCGAAAGGGCTCCTTTGCGGACATCCCGAGCCGTCGTCACCTACCCGCGTCGGCGCCCGGGGTGTTCGGTTGGGCCTCGCCTGCACGCGGGCCCGTGGCGGCCCCGGTCATCCCCTAGGCCGGGGCCGCCCAATCCGTCGGACCACCCATACGACGCCGCACACCGGAAGCGATGACCATGACCCTGACGACCACGCGGACCCTCGTCCGGACCGGTCCGGACTGGCCCTGCCAGGTCAAGACCCCCGGCAGTTACGACTGGGAGCGCTCCGCCGCCAAGTGGCTGCGCGAACTGGTACCGGCGCGGTACGCGAGCTATCCGGCCCTGCTGCGGCACACCGTGCTGCTCGCCCGGCACGCGCAGATCCAGGTCCAGCACGAGATCCGGGTCGCCCGCACCGCGCTCCAGACCGCCCGCGCCGACCTGCCGGCACTCGGGCTGCCGGAGTCGGTCATCGAGCACACCATCAAGCTGTACGCGGCCGAGGTCCTCCAGCTCCAGCACATCGCCCGCAGTGTCCGCGAGGTCACCCAGGCACTGGTGCACCACCAGGGCCGCTGACCCTCCCGCCGGGCATGATCCACGCCGTACGTGGGACCCGTGGTGAGCATGAGCACCACCCCCGACGCACGGCGCGGCGATCCGGTCACCACGGTCCTCACGTGGGAGGTGCGCCCCGGCCACGAGCGGGAGTTCGAGCGCTGGACGCGGGGCATCAGCCGCTGCGCCAGACGGTTCCCCGGCAATGAGGGCGTGTCCTGGCTGCGTCCCGAGGACGGCCACCGCTACCACGCGGTGCTGCGCTGGTCGGACGCGCACCGGCTGACCGCCTGGCTGGAGTCCGAGGAGCGGGCCGACTGGCACACCCGGATCGACGGCGTCGCCACGGAACTGGGCGGCGAACGGCAGTCGACCTCCGGCCTGGAGACCTGGTTCAGCCTGCCGGGCACCACGGTGCGGCCACCGGTCCGCTGGAAGATGGTGCTCACCACGTTCCTCGGCGCCTTCCCCTGCACCCTGCTGATCCAGTGGCTGGTGGCGCCCCGGACCGCCGCCTGGCCGCTCCCGCTGCGGGCCGCCGTGTTCCCGGTGGTGCTGCTGCCGGTGCTGACGTATCTGCTGATGCCCCTGCTGAGCCGGCTGCTGCGCCGGTGGCTGTATCCACCCGCCGATCGCTGACCATCCACCGGCAGACCGCGCACCATCCGCCCGCGGGCCGCTGACCATCCACCCGCCGACCGCCGATCCCGCCCGGAACGGGGGGCGCGGCCGGTTGCGTCAACGGGCGGGGTCACCGGTGCGTGCGATGCGTGCCGGCAACAGCGGGATCGATCCGGGCCGCGTGTGCGATGCTCAACGCGTGACGAGCGAGCCTGCCGGCCCATCGCAGGCCGGGACCGCGCCCGACATGGCCGAGCTGGCCAGGGTCGTGGCCAGGCAGCGTGCGGAGATGGACCGGTTGCGGGACCAGGCCGCCACCGCGGCGGTGCTGGAGCGGGCCAAGGGTGCCCTGATGGCGCTGACCGGATGCACACCCGATGCGGCCGGCGAGGAGCTGCTCAGGCGCGCCAAGGCCGACGACCGCACGCTGCTGGAGGAGTGCTGGCTCAGCCTCGGCGCCCTGGTGCCCGCGCTGCCCGGGACCACCCCGGCGCCCGGCACCCGCGAGGATCGTCCCGGCGCCGCCCTGTCCGCGGTCCCCGGACCGGCCCGTCCGCAGTCGGTGCGGACCGCCGCCGGCGGGGCCGAAGACCGGCACGGCACCGATGCGGACGGCTCCGGTCCCGACAGCTCCGGTCCGGACGACGCAAGCACCGCGCTCGGCCGTCTCGGCAAGGTCCTCGTCCATGTCACCACCCCCCAGGACCTGGCCCGGTGCCTGCTGGAGGAGCTCGCGGCGGACGTCGACGCCGACGCGCTCATGCTCTTCAGGACACTGCCCGCCGGCGGACTCGAACTGATCGGCCACGCCGGGATCGACGAGACTTTGGCCGGCCAGTGGGCGAAGGTCCCGCCGCTGAACGGCATCGCCGCGATCGAGGCGCTCCGGGCGCGGGAGCCGCGCTGGCTGGAGGACTTCGCGCGGGACCGGGAGCGGCATCTGCTCATCGGGGACCCGCCGGAGCGCTGGCTGTCCCGCGCCTGGCTGCCGGTGCCGACCGGCGGCGGGGCCGAGGTCTGCATCGGGATCCTGCGGGAGCGCAGCGGACCCTTCTCGCCCTCGGAACGGCGGCTGCTGCGGGCCGTCGCCCGGCTGTGCGCGGGCTGGCTCCGGTCGTTCGGCGCCCGCCAGGCGCCCACCGCCGACGCCACGGCGGCCGCCGCGCAGCCGGTGTTCGACTCGCTGCCGGGCTCGGCGATGCTGCTCACGCCCCTGCGCGGGCCGGACGGGGAGGTCGCCGACTACCGGATCGACGCCGCCACCGAGGAGGCGGTCGACGTCGTGGGCCGCACCGGACGGCAACTGCTCGGGCGGCGGGTCCTGGAGTGCCTGCCGAGCATGGCGGACGAGGCGGTGTGGCACGGCTGTCTGCGCACCCTGACCACCGGTGAGCCCTTCGAGGGCGAGCCCTTCGCCCACCAGGCGGTGGTGGACGGCAGCGCCGAACTGTCCCTGTACACCGTGCACGCGGCCCGGCTGGGCGACGCCCTGGTCATCACCTGGGTCCGGCACAACTCCTCCGACCGCCAGGAGCAGCGCCTGGCGGACGTGCAGCGGCTGGGGAACCTGGGCTGGGCGAACTGGAACCTCGTCACCGACGAGGGCAGCTGGTCCTCCCAGACCTACCTCGTCCTGGGCCGCGACCCCGCGCTCGGACCGGCCCGCCTGGCCGACCTTCCCGGGCTCGCCGTGCCCGAGGACGCCCCGGCGCTGGCGCGGGCCGTCGAGGAACTCGTGCGCACCGGGGTCCCGTTCGACGTCCCCTTCCGGGTCCGGGCCGGGCACGAGGTCCGGCATGTGCGGATGGTCGCCGAAGTGGTGCCGGACGCCGAGAGCCAGCCCGTCGAGGTGCACGGCTTCGTCCAGGACCTCACCGCGCAGCGCAGCGCCGAACTGGCCCTCGTCGAGAGCGAGCGGGCGATCATGACGCAGGGCGGTGTGCTGCACGCCGAGCGGGCCCTGGCCGCCCGGCTCCAGCACGCGCTGCTTCCGCTGCCCACCCGGCCGGTCCGCCTCGCCGGACTGCGGGTCGAAGTGGCCTATCTGCCCGCCCAGTCGGGGATCCACGTCGGCGGTGACTGGTTCAGCGCGATCGAACTGCCCGACGGGGACGCCCTGTTCGTGGTGGGCGACGTCGCGGGTCACGGCATCGACGCCGTGGCCACCATGGCCCAACTGCGCTTCACCGCCAAGGGCATGGTCATCACCGGGTCCTCGCTGACCGGGGCGCTGGCCCGGCTCAACACCCTGCTGCTGCACTCCCGCGACTCCCACGGCACCGCGACCATGGTCCTGGCCCGCTACGAGCCCGACGAGCGCTGTCTGGTGTGGGCCCAGGCCGGTCATCCGCCGCCGTTGCTGGTGCGCGGCGGCGAGGTGCGCTATCTGGAGCGCCCGGTCGGCATGCTGCTCGGGGCCTGCTCCGATCCGCGCTTCGTGGAGGCGCGCTGCGTGCTGGAACCGGGCGACCGGGTCCTGCTCTACACGGACGGCCTGGTGGAGCGGCCCTCGGAGGGCCTCGATCTCGGCCTGGACCGGCTCGCCGCGGCCGTCGCGGCCCATCACACCGAGGAGCCGGGAGCCCTGCTCGCGCTGCTCACCTCGCTCCTGCCGGGAGAGCGGCGCGACGACGTGTGCGTGGTGGACATCCGGGTGCCCGGCGCGCCGGAGTGACCGGCCCTCGGTCCGGGTCAGTCCGCCGGGTGGCCGGGGGAGATGGAGGTCGCGTCGGAGAGCCGTAGCAGCGGGGTCCCTCCGGTGTCCTCGCGTGCGCCCCACGCCTCGGGTTCCAGGACGAAGCCGACGTGGTCGCCGCCGTCGGTGCGCGAGACGACCGTGCCGACGAACCAGGCCGCCGCGTCCTCCAGCACGACGGTCCCGCCCGTCTCCCGCCGCGAGCGGACCCGGGCGAACTTGTCCGTGCGGTCCCCCGTCTCCCCGCCGAACAGCTCGGCGAGGGCGCGCTGTTCGCGGGTGAGCAGGTGGACGGCGAGGCGGCTCGCGGTGCGGGCCACCCGGTAGGTGCGGTTCGCCTTGGACAGCCACACCACGAACCGCACGGGCTCGATCGAGCACTGGGAGGCGAAGCCGACCAGGCAGCCCGCCCGGTCGCCGGCCACGGCGGCGGTCACCACGTACATGTCGGGGTCGAGCCGGTCGATGAAAGCGTCCATGCCCGCCATCCTGCGCGCTCATCCGCCGCCCGTACGGGACTCCAGGTCGCGCCGTGTGTCGTCGCCGTACACCCCGTCCTCGTCGCCGCGGATGCCGTACCAGAGCTGGAAGCGGGCCACGGCCGCGGCCAGGGTCGCGTCGTAGGTGCCGTCGGTGGACCCGTTGTCGTAGACGTTCGGGATGTGCCGCAGGCGTTCCTGGAGGTCGGTCACCTCGGGGCCGCTGTCGCCCTCCCGGAGGGTGCCGGGGCCGTCGGGGTCGGTGGCGCCGGAGGCGGTGGGGGTGGGCGCGGGGGTCGCGGGGGCGGTCGTGGCGGGCTGGGGGGCGGCCGCCGCGGTGCTCTGCCCGCGGTCGGCGAGCAGCAGCGCGCAGCCGAAGCCGATCACCGCGGCGGCGGTCACGGCCGCGGCGATCGCCGTACGGCGCAGTCCGGGCACCCGCCCGCGGGGGACGTCCCGGTCGCCGCCGCGGCCGTGGTCCCGGACGGGCGGCAGTTCCTCGGTCGCCGCCTCCGTGCCCGCGGGCGGAGCGGTCAGCGCGAAGGACTCGTAGCCGACGGGCGTGCGCGGCGGGAGGTCCTTGAGAAGCTCCGCGAGCGCGTCGGTGCGGCGCGGGCGCAGCACCCGGATGGGCTCGATGGGGTCGTCCGGCGGCACCCCTCGGTCGGACGGTGTGGGCATCCTGTTCTCCTTCCGTCCCGTGCACATGGGTCTGCGCCGTCCCCCGGGGAGAGATACGGGGCCGCGGGGCCGGGAGTTCAGCGCTCGCGCCCGGTCTGCACCGACAGCACTCAGTTCCCTCATAAGGTTGCACCGAGTGCCACTGATGTCCTTGAGGTGCTACTTTCGCGACCATGAGCTCCACTAAGCCCCCCATGCGGGACGCGCTGGTCGCGGCCGCCTTCCGGCTGTTCCTGGAACGGGGGTACGAGCAGACCACCGTCGACGACATCGTCGCGCTCGCGGGAGTCGGACGCCGGTCCTTCTTCCGGTACTTCCCCTCCAAGGAGGACGTGGTCTTCCCCGACCACGAGCGCTGCCTGACCGACGTGACGGCCTTCCTGGACGCGAGCGAGCCCGGGTGCGACCCGCTGGAGCGGGTCTGCGAGGCGGTACGGCTGGTGCTGCGGATGTACACCGAGAACCCGACCTTCTCCGTCCAGCGCTACCGCCTCACCAAGCAGGTTCCCGGCCTGCGCGCCTACGAGCTGTCCGTGGTGTGGCGCTACGAGCGCGCCTTCGCCGCGTATCTGCGCGGGCGGCTGAAGCCGCTGCACGACGGGACGCTGCGGGCCGACGTGATCGCCGCCGCCGTGGCCGCCGCGCACAACAACGCCCTGCGCTCCTGGCTGCGTTCGGACGGGCAGGACGACGCCGAGCAGGCGGTGGAGCACGCGCTCGGCTATGTGCAGGCCGCCTTCGGGGCGCCCGGCGCGCCGGCCGCCGACGAGCGGCCGGAGGACGTGGTGGTGATCGTCTCCCGTCGCGGCGCGCCGCTGTGGCGGGTGGTCCAGGAGATCGAGTCCACGCTCGACGCCGACTGAAAGAGGGGGTACCCAGTACCTTTACTCCTGACACTGAGTGCCATACGCTGACGGCGTGCACGGTGGCACAAGGGAACCGCGCACGTCCGTGCACGGTGCTCCGCGCACGTGGGATTCCGGCCGAGCGCAGGGAGTTGACCAGCGTGTACCACCACTCAGGCAGCATGGCTCGGCAGGCAGTCGGCTCCGCGACCGGCCTGCTCGAGCCCCTCGCCCCGACCACGGACTCGATCCTCTTCCAGCGCTGCACCTGGTGCCGCACCGCGATGTACCACCGGCTGCTGTGCCCGGTCTGCCAGGGCGGCGACCTGCGCACCGAACGCAGCGAGGGCGTGGGCACGGTTCGCCACTCCACGGTGGTGCACCGCAACACCCCCGCCGCGCGCAATGTGTCGCTGGTCGAGCTGGCCGAGGGTTTCGTCGTCCGGGGCCGGGTCATGGGTCCGCCCGCCGCGATCCACAGCGGTGACCGGGTCCGGATGTCGACGGCCAAGGACCCGGTCCGCGGCGAGCCGGTCTTCCAGCTGCTGGACGAGCCCTACCGCGCCTGGAGCTGACGGCTCCGGGGCCGACGGGGGCCCCGGGTCGTGCTCCCCTGACTGACGGGGCATCACCCTGGCTCGGCCTCCTAGGACTTCGGATCCGGCCCCACGCCCAGCGCCAGGGCACCGTCAGGACACGTACCCACCGGCCCCGCTGCCGCGGGTGAACGTCCGGGCGCGGTGGCCGGTGTCGACAACGGCCGCGCGGAGGTGGGGAGTCGGACTCACGCAAGGCGCTTCCCCCGTCCGGTGATCCGCCAGTCGGCGACTACGCTGGCTTGATCGCGTCTCTTCCTCACGAACACCGCTGTCGCACAGACAACCCACAGGCGCTTCTCCCCCGTCCTAGGTGACGCGAGAGGCGCCCGGGACCGACGGGACGTCTGCGCACGGGGTTGTGAGGAGACGACCATTGATCCGTGCCCGGCGAATATGTGTGACCGCCGTGGCGGTGCTGGCGGCCCTGGCGGGCTCGCCCGGACTGGCACAGGCTCAACAGCCGCCGCAGGCGGGGCCGTTGAGCGTGACGGACGACAGCGGACTGCCGCCGGGGTGGCGGATCGACGGGAAGGGCGGGGCGCGTGAGCTGGTCTGGCGCGCACCGAAGGCCGTTCCCATGGGGGACGCGCGCGTCGAGTTCCGGACCGGGGACCGGCTACTCGGGGTGCCGCGGCCGGCGAAGGACGGGCGGACCTTCCGACTCGCCCTCGAAGAAGCCCGGCCCAACGGGCTGAAAGACCTTCAGGTGACGGCCGCGGGACGCCGACTGGACGCGGCTGACCAGACGCCGAAGTCCGGCGCGCGAGGGGCCCGCGTCCCCGCGCAGGCACCGGCGAACGGTGTCGATCCGGGCAGGCCGGGCTCGTACCGCACGGTCTCCGGGGAGTACGACCTCGACCCGATCCGCCTGCCCGGGTACGCCGCCCCCGTGGAGATGCGCGCCCAGGTGGTGGCACCGAAGGGGGCCACCGGCAGCCGCCCGCTCGCCCTGTTCCTGCACGGCCGGCACGCCACCTGCTACAAGCCGGGCAGCACCAGCGAGGACGACGTGACCGGCGACTGGCCCTGCACGGCGGGCTACAAGCCGATCCCCAGCGACAAGGGCTACCTCCGCGACCAGCAACTGCTGGCCTCCCAGGGCTATGTGACCGTCTCGATCTCCGCGAACGGCATCAACGCCCAGGACGCGAACGCCGAGGACGCCGGCGCGCAGGCGCGTTCCTCGCTGGTACGGCAGCACCTCGCCCGCTGGGCCGACTGGAGCGCCCACCGCTCCAGCGCCCCGGCCGTCGTGCGCGAGGCACTGAAGGCGGACCTGTCCCGGGTCCTGCTCGTCGGCCACTCCCGAGGCGGCGAGGGCGTCAACCGGGCCGCGATGGACAGCCTGTACCCGCCGCCCGCCGCCGAGGACGGCTACCGGGGCCCGGTGCGCTGGAAGGTGCGCGGGACCGTGCTGATCGGACCGACGATCTTCGGCCAGAATCCGGTCGCCGACGTGCCCTCCGTGACCCTGCTGCCCGGCTGCGACGGCGATGTGTCCGACCTCCAGGGCGAGGACTTCGTCGACGGCACCCGCGGGATCAGCCGGGGCGGCGCGCTGCACAGCGCGGTCTACGTCGTCGGCGCCAACCACAACTACTTCAACAGCGAGTGGACCCCGGGCGAGGCCGAGGCGCCCGCCTCGGACGACTTCTGGACCGACCCCGAGCAGCCGGACCCGGTGTGCTCGCCGGGCGCGCCGACCCGGCTGACCGCCGCCCAGCAGCACCAGGCGGGCTCCACCTACATCGCCGCGGCGGCCCGTCTCTTCGTCGCCGGGGACGACCGGGTGCGTCCGCTGCTCGACGGCTCCGGCAAGCGGGCCCCGTCCGCCGACCCGGCCCGGGTGCTCACCCACGCCGTCGGCGGTCGCCGCGGTGGCGGCTTCCTGCCGGACGGCGGGGTGAAGGTGACCGGCGCCCGGCTGTGCTCGGCCATCGACCCCGACCCCGCCGTGGCCTGCATGAACCCGGAATCCCCCGGATCGTCACCGCACTTCGCGTGGTGGGAGACGGAGAAGGAGACCGGCAGGGGCGCGGTCGACGTGAAGTGGTCGGCACCGGGCACGGCGGCGCGCGTCGCTCCGGCCAAGCCGGTCTCCCTGCGCGGGGCGCAGAAGCTCGCCCTGCGGGTCTTCGTCCCGCCGAACACCACCGGCACCAGGTTCGACGTGTCCGTCACCGACTCCGGCAACCGCCGGGCGCGGCTCGGCTCGGTCCGGATCGACGGGCTCCCGGGCTCCGCGAGCACCGCCTCCTACTGGGCTCAGGAACTGCGCGTCCCGCTGACGGCCGCGACCCGGGCGAAGCTCGACCTCGGGCACGTCAAGTCGCTTGAGCTGACGCCCCGTTCGCGGTCCGGTCAGGCCTGGCTGATGGACGCCTGGGGCTGGGCGCCGGGCACCCCCGCGGTGAAGGCCGCCGCACTGCCGCGGGTCGACGTGGGCCGCACGACCGTCAAGGAGGGCGACTCCGGCACCCGCACCTACCGGGTGCCGGTCAGGATCTCCGGGCACGGCAGCGGGCAGGTCCGCGTGTACGTCCTGGATCCGGACAGCGGCCGGGCCGAGAGCAGGCTCGTGACCGTACGGCCCGGCAGCGACGCGATCGACGTGCCGGTCGAGGTGAAGGGCGACACGGCCTACGGCTTCGACGTGCGGCACGACATCGCCGTCAAGGCCGTCCACCACGCCGTCATCGGCAAGCACCGGGGCGGGGTCACCGCCGAGAACGACGACCCGGCGCCGGTGGTCACCCTGTCGCCGGTCGCCGACCGGGTGACCGAGGGCGGGACACTGACCTGGCGGCTGTCCCTGGACGCCCCCACCACGGTGGACATCTGGCAGCCGGTACGGGTGCTTGCGGTCACCGAGGGCACCGAGCTGTCCACCAAGGACGTCGACCCGCAATGGCTGAAGGACTGGTCCGGTGACGTACCGGACCCGGAGCGGCCGCTGTCCCGGGCGAACCTGTGGGTGTGGCTGAACATCCCGCCGGGGAGCACGGGCGTGGACTTCACCGTGCCGACCGTCCAGGACCAGCTGGCCGAGCCGACCGAGTCGATGCGCCTCGCGCTGACCGACTACGACGCCGAGCCGCTGCCCGACAAGCCGGTGCTGACGGGGACGGTGCTCGACCGGCCCTGACCTCCTGGTGCGCGGGGCCCGGAGTGTCCGGGCCCCGCGTTTCACAAGGTCACGCGGATGCCGACGGTGCCGTCCTTGCCCCGCCGCAGTCTGCTGCCCAGGAGGGTGAGCCGGCCGAGGACGCCGTACTTCTTGGCCAGGAGCTGTCGGTAGCGGCCGGTGGTCGCCGCGTCGACGATCTCCGCGGTGGCCGGGATCTGGTCACCGGTCGGGTTGCCGCGCACGTCGCAGGGGCCGACCAGGACGTCCGCGCGGGCCCTGATCCGCTTCACCTTCCAGGCGTCGGCGACCGACCACGCCCCGAGCGCGTCCCCGTCACGGACCACCCACACCGGGGTGGCCACCGGGGTGCCGTTCTTGCGATAGCTGGTGAGCAGGAGGTACTTGCCCGCGCCGAGCCGCTCCAGCGGCGTGTCGTCCATGCCGGAATTCTAGGCGGCGCCAGGGGCGGGACGGGAGTGCCGAGCCGTCACGCACCGGGCATTGATGCAGCGAGTTGTCGCGCACCGAGCGTGCGGCCGTCCTCGACCCCCACGACCGGGCCCCTCCCGCGGGGAATCGGCCAACACCGGCCTGCGCGTGGCTGGTTGAGACACCCCGGCGGCCGGCGCCGGTACCGGATCTCGTGGTTCCGTGAACGCGCAGGGCCCCGGCGCCGTATGCAAGGTGGGCGCTCAACGACCGGAGGGCCCCGCGGTGGTGACACCGCTTGTTCTGGTTCGGGAGCCATGCATGAGGCACGCACGACGACGGGTCGTCCGGCGAGTGACACGGCTGGCGGCAGTCGGCGGACTCCTCCTGGGAGGCACGATGGTCACGCGGGCCGTCGCGAGCGAGCCGCCCGCCACCGCCGTGCCGCGCACCTACGCGCAGCAGGCCGGGCAGACGGGTGCGGACATCGCGGCGCGGCTCGGTTCCGCCCGTACGGCCGGCACCTGGATCGGTGCCGACGGCAAGCCGGTCGTCGCGGTCACCGACGAGAAGGCGGCCGCCGAGGTGCGCGCGGCGGGGGCCAGGGCGAAGGTCGTCGAGCACAGCATGGACGACCTCAAGTCGGCGGCGAAGACGCTGCGTTCGGCGCCGCGGGTCGCGGGGACCGCGTGGTCGATGGACTACCGGACCAACCAGGTGGTGGTGCAGGGCGACTCCACCGTCTCGGCGTCCGACTGGGCCGGCATGACGAAGGTCGCGGCCGGCATCGGCGGCTTCGTGAAGACGGAGCGCACCGAGGGCACCTTCACGCCCCGCCTCAACGGGGCGCAGCCGATCCTGTCGACCGGCGGGCGCTGTTCGGCGGGCTTCAACGTGACCAACGGCCAGAGCGACTTCATCCTCACGGCGGGGCACTGCGGGCCGACCGGTTCGGTCTGGTTCGCGGACACCGGCGGCACCAACCAGCTGGGCAAGACGGTCACGCAGAGCTTTCCCGGCAACGACTACTCCCTGGTGCAGTACGCCAGCGGGAAGGCGGGCAACGGGGCCGGTGTCGTGTTCATCGGCAACGGCAAGGGTGTGCAGATCACCGGTGCGGCCGATCCGGCCATCGGGCAGCGGGTGTTCCGCAGCGGCAGCACGAGCGGGCTGCGCGACGGCCAGGTGACGTCGGTCAACGCCACGGTGAACTACCCGGAGGGCACGGTCACCGGGCTGATCGAGACCAGCGTGTGCGCGGAGCCGGGGGACAGTGGTGGTCCGATGTTCTCCGAGGGGATCGCGCTCGGCATCACCTCGGGCGGCAGCGGTGACTGCACGCAGGGCGGGACGACGTTCTTCGAGCCGGTGACGAAGGCGCTGAGGGATCTCGACATGCAGTTGATCGTGTCGAACCCGGCCGCGGCCGGCGCGGCCTCCCCCGCGCCGTCGGCCACCTCGGCGCAGGGCTCGATCGCGCCCGGCGGTGCCTCCCCCGGTTCCTCGGCCGCGGTCGAGGGCGCCGAGGGAACGCCTCTGCTGAGCCGGCTCACGGACACCCGCAACGTCGGGCCCGGCCTGCTGGTCGTCGGGGGCAGTCTGATCGCGCTGGTGGCGACCCGGTACATCCGCTCCGAGCAGGACCGCAAGGCGTATCAGCGGTACTACTCGGCCACTTGGGGCTGAGCCACCGGGTCACCCCAGGCTCAGCAGGACGGTGGCGACGCCGGCCCCCATGAGGCCGAGGACCTGCTGCCGGCTGAGCCTCTCGTCCAGCAGGGCCAGTCCGAGGATCACGGGAAGAGCGGGATAGAGCGAGGCGAGCACGACGGCGACCGCCAGCAGCTGCCGTTGGGCGGCGAGCAGATAGAGGATGAGTCCGAGCGCGGCGCCCGCCCCGACCAGGGGCGCCTGGACCGCGCGCACGGGCGGCAGGAGCAGGCGCCGTGGGTGCCGTGCCGCCGCGGGCAGCAGGACCAGTACGGCGGCGACCCGCCCCGCGGCCACCGGCCACAGTCCACTGGCGGCACCGGCCTGGGCGAGCGCGATGTACTGGAGCGCGACCCCGGCACTGGCCAGCAGTCCGTCGGGCACTCCCCCGCCGCCGTCCGGGCCCCGGTCCCCACGGCCGCCACGGCACACCATCCAGAGCGCCGGCGCGGACAGGGCGATCCCCAGCCAGGCCACGGCGGTCGGCCGGTCACCGAGCAGTACGCCGCACACCACGGACAGGGCGACCCCAGTGACGGCGCTGACGGGTACCACCACGCTCATGGCGCCGTGGCTGAGGCCGCGGTTGAGGAAGTGCATGGCGGCGCCGCTTCCCACGCCGGACAGCGCGCCCCACAGCAGGTCGACAGGCCGTACGGCGTCGGCGGGAAGGAGCAGCGCGGCGGTGGTGGCGAGGAGCAGCCCGCCGAGCTGGCCGAGGAAGGTGACGGCGGCGAAGTGGACCTTGCGGGACAGCAGGCCGCCGGTGAAGTCGACGATGCCGTAGCAGACCGCCGAGGCCAGTGCGAGGAGAGGGCCCATTCCGTCAGGGGTGCCCAGGGACGGGGCGGTGATGCCCCGAGGGGTTCTCGGGGCTCAGGCCGCCTTGACCGGTTGCGGAGCGGCGGCGGCCCACTCCAGGACGAGGCGCTGGTACTGCTCGCGCTGCTCGCCGCTCAGTGTCCCGCCCGCCCGGCGCCACAGGGCCCGGATCTCCTCGTTGACCTCGTCGGCCGATCGATCGGTAACGGGTTCAACGGTGGTGGACATGGTGTGAAGCATACGGCTCCGGACGTGAAGGCGCCGTGAGTAATCACGCCAGAAAAGGACATATCGGACCGTGTTACTGATCACGTCCATCTGTCAACACGCGGTTCTGTCAAGGGTTGTGGCCTGCTTCACACGTCAACCACACCCAGAACCAGCACCTGGATCGCCAGTACGGCGGCCCCCCGGGCCCAGTCGTGGAAGTCGGAGACCTTGGTCTCCAGGTCGATCGGGGCGGCCAGGGGGTGGCGGTGGGCGCGGACGGTGTCCTGGACGGTCCTGGCGGCCACGTCCATCAGTCCGACACCCTCTCCGGCGAGCAGGATCTTCTGCGGCATGGCGAAGTTGGCGATCTGGGCGACCAGGACACCGAGGGCGCGTCCGGCCTCGTCGATGACGCGGGCGGACACGGGCTCGCCGGCCGCCGCGAGGGCGAGGATCTCCTCGTAGCTGTGGTCGCGGCCGGTGGCCGCCCGCACCTGGTAGCGGATGCTGGGGATGGCGAGCAGGGAGACGGCGCTGCCGCGGGTGCCGTCGGGGGTGAGCGGGCCGTGGGGGTCGATGATCCAGTGCCGTCCGAAGCCGCGGTCCTCCTCGGCGTAGGGGACGCGCCGGCCGCCGAGGACCAGGCCGTAGCCGATGCCGGCGCCGATGGTCAGGACGACGAAGCGGTCGAGGCCGCGTCCGGCGCCGAACCAGGTCTCGGCCTCCACGAGGGCGGCCACGTCGTTCTCGACGACCACAGGCAACCCGGTGCGCTCCTCGACGAGTTCACCGAGGGGCACGTCCCGCCAGCACAGGAACGGCGACTCGCCGACCACGGCCCGCTCCTGGACCAGGCCGCCGACCCCGATGCCGATGCCGGCCGGACGCGGGTGCTCGCGGGCCAGCTCGTCCGTCATCTCCGCGAGCAGATCGGCGACGTCGGCGGGGTCGTGGCTGGTCAGGGGCCGGTCGAGGCGGGCCGCGATCTCACTCCTGAGGGTGGTGACGACGCCGTAGACCATGTCCTCGGTGATCTTGAAGCCGATGAAGGAGCCGGAGTCGGCGACGACGTCGAGGGGCTGCGAGGGGCGCCCCTGGCGCACCTCGGCCGGGGCGCCCGCCTCGGGGACCTCGACCAGCAGGCCCGACTCGATGAGGGGCTTGGTGAGCCGGGTGAGGCTGCCGGCGGACAGGTCGAGGCGACGGGCGAGTTCGGTGCGCGACAGCGGGCCGTGGACGAGCACCTCGATCGCCACCGAGCGTTCGCCGGTGCTCAGGGGAAGCCAGCTGGCGGCAACTGCGGTCATGAAGGTCAGACTCCCACATGATTTCTTTCGCTGTAAAAGCAATGTACCCGGACCGAGGTCGAGAAAGCTGTCCTGAAAAGGTTCTGACCCACCCCTTGACGGCTGGATTCTTTCGCTACAAAAGTAAGTGGCCCAGGACGAGCCGCCGCAGACGAGGGAGTCTCCCGATGACCATCGCCTCCAGCAGCCCTCCGTCGCGTCTGCCCCTGGGCGGCGCCGAGGGGGCGCGGACGAAGCAGAGGACGGACCGGGCGCCGGCCCGCGAGGGGCGGGGGGACGGACGGCTCGCCGCCGTGTTCATCGCCCCTGCGCTGCTGGGCTTCACGGTCTTCCTGCTCTGGCCCACGCTGCGCGGCATCTACCTGAGCTTCACCCGCTTCAACCTGCTCACCCCGGCCGAGTGGGTGGGCCTGGACAATTACGTCCGGATGGTCCACGACCCCATCTTCTGGGACTCGTTGGCGGTGACCGTCGAGTACGTGGTCATCAACATCGGTGTCCAGACGGTCGCGGCGCTCGCCATCGCCGTCCTGCTCCAGCGGCTGACCCAGTCGGCGACGCTGCGCGGGATCGTGCTCACGCCGTATCTGATGTCGAACGTGGTCGCGGGCCTGGTGTGGCTGTGGATGCTGGACAACCAGCTCGGCATCGGCAACGAGATCATCGCCGGGCTGGGCTTCGACCGCATCCCCTTCCTCGCGGACGAGACCTGGGCGATCCCGACCATCGCCCTGATCAACGTGTGGCGGCACGTCGGCTACACCGCGCTGCTGCTGTTCGCCGGTCTCCAGGCCATCCCGAACGACATGTACGAGGCGGCCAAGGTGGACGGCGCGAGCGAGTGGCGGATGTTCTGGCGGATCACCATGCCGCTGCTCCGGCCGGTGCTCGCGGTGGTGCTGATCATGACGGTGATCGGTTCGTTCCAGGTGTTCGACACGGTCGCCGTGACGACCGCGGGCGGCCCGGCGAACGCCACCAACGTCCTCCAGTACTACATCTACGGCGCCGCCTTCGGCCGCTTCCAGTTCGGCTACGCCTCCGCGATGTCGGTGGCCCTGCTCGTGGTGCTGAGCGCCATCACCGTCCTCCAGTACCGGATCACCCGCGCCGGTCAGAGCGACCTCGGCTGAGGGAGAGGAGACCGACATGGCTGCCGTGACCACGACACGTGTACGGCCCCGGGGGCGCCGGTTCGCACCTGGCAGGGTCGTCGCCTGGACGGTGATGACCGCGATCGTGCTCATCACCCTCCTGCCGTTCTACTGGATCCTGCGCACCGCGCTGTCCACCAACACCGGCCTCGCCGCCCACCCCGGCGACCCGCTGCCGGTCGACCTCACCACCGGCGGCTTCGAGCGGGCGCTCGGCCTCCAGTCGACCAAGGAGGCGATCGCCCAGGGCGGTGCGGGCGGCGGGCTGAAGTTCTGGCGCTATCTGCTGAACTCGGTGATCGTCTCCACGCTCATCACCGTGTGCCAGATCTTCTTCTCCGCGATGGCCGCCTACGCCTTCGCCCGGCTGCGCTGGCGGGGCCGGGACAGGGTGTTCGGACTGTTCCTGGCCGGGCTGATGGTGCCGGCCATCTTCACCCTGCTGCCGAACTTCGTGCTCATCAAGCAACTCGGCCTGGTGGACAACCTGTTGGGCATCGCGCTGCCGACGATGTTCATGACGCCGTTCGCGGTGTTCTTCCTGCGGCAGTTCTTCATGAACATCCCCTCCGAGGTCGAGGAGGCGGCGCTGCTCGACGGCGCCGGAAAGGTGCGGATCTTCTTCCGGGTGCTGCTGCCGATGGCGTCCACGCCGATCATGACGCTCGCGGTGCTGACGTACATCACGGCCTGGAACGACTACTTCTGGCCGCTGATGGTCTCCTACAGCGACAGCTCGCGTGTCCTGACCGTGGCCCTCGCGATCTTCCGGGCGCAGACCCCGCAGACCGGCACCGACTGGTCGGGTCTGATGGCGGCCACGCTGATCGCCGCCCTCCCGATGCTCGTGCTGTTCGGGTTCTTCGCCCGCCGCATCGTCGGCTCCATCAGCTTCACCGGGATCAAGTGAGGGATTCGTGATGCGACTTCGTACGCTGACCGCACTGGCCGGTGCGCTGGCCCTGAGTCTGACGGGGTGCGCCGGGAGCGGCTCCGGCGGTTCCTCGTCGGGCACGGTGACGTACTGGCTGTGGGACTCCAACCAGCTGCCCGCCTACCAGGCGTGCGCCGAGGACTTCGCGCGGCAGAACCCCGGACTGCGCGTGAAGATCACCCAGTTGGGCTGGGACGACTACTGGACCAAGCTCACCGCGAGCTTCATCGCGGGCACCGAGCCCGATGTCTTCACCGACCACATCCAGAAGTTCGGCCAGTTCGCCGACCTGAAGGTGCTGGAGCCGCTGGACAGCCTCGGCATCGACCCGAACGCCTACCAGAAGGGCCTCGCCGACAACTGGATCGGGCAGGACGGCCATCGCTACGGCGCCCCCAAGGACTGGGACACGGTCGCCCTCTTCTACAACCAGAAGGCGGCCGCGGACGCGGGCCTGACCGCCGCCGACCTCAACGGCCTGTCCTGGAACCCCGAGGACGGCGGCACCTTCGAGAAGGCCATCGCCCACCTCACCGTCGACCGCAACGGCAAGCGGGGCGACGAACCGGGCTTCGACAAGAACCACGTCAAGGTCTACGGCCTCGCCAGCAACGGCGGCGGGGACGGCGACGGCCAGACCCAGTGGAGCAGCTTCGCCGCCTCCGCGGGCTGGACCTACACCGACAAGAAGCGCTGGGGCACCGAGTACCGGTACGACAGCAAGACCTTCAAGTCGGTGATCGACTGGTGGTTCGGGCTGGCGAAGAAGGGCTACATGGCCCCCTTCACCGCCTACAACTCCCAGTCCAGCCCCGGCAACGCCCAGGTCGCGGCGGGCAAGGCGGCGGCGACCTTCGACGGGGCGTGGATGATCTCGACGTACGCCGGCTTCAAGGGCGTGAAGATGGCCACCGCGGTCACCCCCGAGGGTCCGACCGGCAAGCGGGCCACGATGATGAACGGCCTCGCCGACTCCGTCACCAGGAACGCCCGCAACAAGGCGGGGGCGCTCAAGTGGGTCAAGTACCTGTCGTCCGACGAGTGCCAGAGGACGGTGGGGAGTTACGGCATCGTCTTCCCGGCCACGCCCGACGGCACGGCGGCCGCGGTCGCCGCGTACAGGAAGAAGGGCATCGACGTCACGGCGTTCACCAGGCCGGTCGCCGACAAGAAGGACTTCGCGACCTTCTCCTACCCCATCACCAACTACGCCGCGGACGTGTATGCGTTGATGCATCCGGAAATGCAGGACATCTACGGCAACGGCAAGTCCGTCAGCAGCCTCGACCGAACCACCGACCAGATCAATCTGATTCTCGACCAGTGAATCGACCTTCGAAGGGCATGCCTTCCATGACGTTCTCTCTCGGCATCGTCGGCGCCGGCCAGTTCTCCGGCCAGTTCGCCACGCTGTTCCAGGCCCACCCCGGCGTCGGCGACGTGTACGTCACCGATCTGCTGCCCGAGCGGGCCGAGCAGCTCGCCGCCGCGCAGGGACTCGCCGGCACCTTCCCGTCGTACGAGGCGATGCTGGAGTCCAGGGAGGTCGACGCGGTCGCGATCTTCACCCAGCGCTGGACGCACGGCCCCTTGGTGCTCCAGGGCCTGAACGCGGGCAAGCACGTGTACTCCGCGGTCCCCATGGCGATCACCACGGAGGAGATAGCGGCCATCATCGACGCGGTCCGGGCCACCGGGCTGACGTACATGATGGGTGAGACCAGCCAGTACAACCCGGCGACCGTGCACGCCCGCAACCAGATCGCCGAGGGCGCCTTCGGGCGGCTCTTCTACGCCGAGGGCGACTACGTCCACGACATGGACCTCGGGTTCTACGAGGCGTACCAGTACAGCGGCGGCGAGAGCTGGAAGGAGACCGCCAGCTATCCCCCGCTGCTCTACCCGACGCACTCGGTGGGCGGGGTGCTCGGTGCCTGGCGGACGCACGCGGTGAGCGTGTCGGCGATCGGCGTGGTCGACGACCGCGGGGACGGCGTGTTCGACAAGGAGGTCAGCCAGTTCGGCAACGACTTCTCCAACGCGACCGCGCTGTTCGAGGTGGCGGGCGGCGGGTCGTTCCGCACCAACGAGTTCCGGCGGGTCGGTTACCCCTCCCACATCCGGGAGTCCCGTTTCCGGTTCTTCGGGACCGAGGCGAGCATGGAGCAGCTGGCGACGGTCGCGCTGTGGCAGGACAAGAAGGGCGTGAAGGACATCAGCGAGCTCCTGGAGCCCAAGCCCACGATGTCTCCCGACGACCCGTCACTCCAGCACATCGCGCCGGAACTGCGGGCCGCGTTCACCTCGGGCTCGGCACCGGTGCACGACCGGGAGCGGCTCCCTCGCGCCTTCGACAACCTGCACAACGGGCACGAGGGCAGCCACCACTTCCTGGTGGACGACTTCGTGACCGCCGTCAACACCCGCACGCTCCCCTCGGTCAACGCCTGGGTGGCGGCCCGCTACACCCTGCCGGGCATCATCGCGCACGACTCGGCGCGACAGGGCGGAGCGCGACTGGAGATCCCGGACTTCGGGGACGCGCCCGAGGCCTGAGCCGTCATCCGTCCGACCGCGGTCGGCCGCCCAGCCCGGCGTCCCGGGCCCGGGCGACGGCCGCGGCGCGATCGGAGACGTGGAGTTTGGTGAGGATCGCCGACACGTGGTTGCGCACCGTCTTCTCCGACAGGACCAGCCGTGCGGCGATCCGGTGGTTGCCGATGCCGAGGGCGATCAGTTCCAGCACCTCCCTTTCCCGTTCGGTCAGTTCGGGAAAGACCTGGGCGGCGTAGTCCCGGTGCACTCCGGTGAAGAAGTCGACGATCCGCCGGGCCACCGCCTGGCCGTAGACGGCCTGGCCCTCGGCCACGGCAAGGACCGCGCGGACGATCTCCGCGCGGTCCGCGTCCTTCAGGAGGTACCCGCGGGCTCCGGCGCGCAGGGCGGCGAACAGGGCCTCGTCGTCCTCGTGCATGGTGAGCACCAGAACCCCCGGGCAGGGGTCGAGGCCGGCCAGGGCACGCGTGGCCGCGGCACCGTCGAGTCCGGGCATGGCCAGGTCGGTCACGACGACGTCGGGGGAGGTACGGGCCACGGCCGCCAGCAACTCCTCGCCGTTCGCGGCCTCGGCGACGACCTCGACGGTGCCGCTGGTGGCGAGCGCCGCGGAGAGCCCGTAGCGGTACATGGGGTGGTCGTCGGCGATCACGACGCGGACGGCGCGGTCGTCCGCGTCCGAGTGCCCCACGTCTCGCGCGTCCCGGCGGTGGTCAGCGTCCGAGTGCATCACGTCTCCCGGATCCCGGTCGGTGTTCCGGCCACCCGGTACCCGTCCCGTTCCCGGCGGCCGGACTTCCCGCGGACGAGGGGACCCGTGCCTCATGCCGTCGATGCGGCGGGGGGCGACCATGGCGCGTGCTCCCCGCCGCCCTGGTCACCCGAACAGAGGAAACAGCATGTCGACGAGCCCCTACCAGGCCGCCGCAGGTCCACGCGCGTCGGCCGTCCTCCAGGCCCTTCCTCCCCTGCTGGCCGCCGCCATCACCCTGCTGCTGCACACGAGCAACGCCGAGCAGATCGCCCAGCTCGGCGGCTGCGCGGCCGGCCTCATCCTCGCGGGACTGCCGCTGCTCCAGCGGTCCACGAACGCGGACTGCCGCCGGGCCGCCGGCCCACCCGGCGACGGCACGCGGATCGTCGGTCCGCGGCCGCGGATCGTGCCTAGCGGCACGACCGTCGCGCTGACCGTGGCCCTCGGCGTGGTCGCCTTCTGGCTCCTCGACCTGGTGGCCACCTGGGTGGGGCTGGGCAGCCTGGGCTACTGGAGCGGGGACTACCCCAGTGACCCCTCGGAGGCCTACCGTGCGGTGGCTCTGCGCGGACTGCCCATCCTCGCGCCCGGGGTCTTCGTGGTCGCCGTCGCCCTGGCGCACCGCCTGCACGATCTCGCGGGACCCGCCCTGCTCGTGACGAGCGTCCTGTACACGGTCGCGCTGCTCGTCACCAACGCGGTGATGGTGAGTCACCGGAACACCGAGCCGCTGCCGGAGAACGTCTATCTGCCGATCCTGCTGGGTGTCCTGGCCTGGCTGGTCTGCCGGGTCGGCCAGTGGTACGCGGTGCGCACCCAGGAGCTCTTCGACCTCGTCCAGGCGGTCAGGATGGAACTGCGCCGTGCGGCGCAGACCCCGGACACCGGTCGGCCGGCCCCGGCGGGGACGGACTGAACCCGCCGGATGCGCCTCGGGCGTCTCCCGCGCCGGTGGCCGGCCCGGGAGACGCTCCGCGTGGGATCTCATCCGGTCCGGCCCCTCAGCAGGTCCACCGCCGCGTCGGCCCTCAGGAGTCCGTGTCCCGTGGCGCCGGCGCGGGCGGACAGACCTCCGGTGTCCTGGTTGCTCCAGCCCTCGTCGACGCCCCGGGCAGTCCTTTCCAGCACCTCCCGGACGTCACGGGGTGTCAGCCGCGGGTCGACCTCCAGCAACAGGGCACACGCACCGGCCACTTGGGGCGCCGCGGCGGACGTACCGCTCAGCAGGGCCCAGCCGTCGCCCGGCGTGGTGCCGTCCTGGGCCTTCTTCGCCTGTTCCTGGTCGATCGTGGAACCCCGTGGGGTGGGCAGCAGGATGTACGTGGCGTCGGGGCGCATGCCCACCAGACCGCAGACGTCGGGAACCGTACGGCCCGCATACAGGGCGCTGGTGAACGCGCTCGCGTAGTTGGACGCCTCGAGCCGGCCGGACTCGGTCCGGTGCACTCCCCCGACGGCGATCACGTCGGGGTGCTGAGCCGGAAACGCGAAATGACCGTTGCCCCCGGCACACACCACGACGATCCCGTCGCGGACCGCGAGCGACACCGCGACCGACAGCGCCTGGTCGATGGCCTCCAGGGGCGGTGACTTGCGGTGGTACTCCAGGCTCATGCTGATGATCTGCGGCCGGGGCTGCTGCCTGGCCGCCGTGACGAAGCCACCGAGCAGGTTGGTCTCCAGTGCCTTGACCATGGTGAAGTCGACGCCGGGCGCCATCGCGAACGCGTTGGCCGACTCGCTCGTTCCGTGGCCGTCCTCGTCGATCTCCGGGTCGGCGGCGCCAGGGCCCAGGACGACCCTGCCACCGACCTTCCGCTCGTCGAAGTAGGGATGGTTCTCCCAGCCGGTGTCCACCATGGTCAGCCGGACACCCGCGCCGGTGATCCGCTCCTCGTCGTGCACCCTGCGCGCCCCCAGGTACTCGGCGACGTCCTCGGTGGTGAGGTACCAGAAGTCGGGGTCCGGCAGGATCCCGGCACCCCCGCGCAGCGTGGTCGCCGGCTGTTCCAGTGCCACGCCTTCCAGGAACCGGGCCGCCGGCAGCCCCTTCGTGGAGATGAGCCCCGGCAGGTCGGCTTTGGCCGTGTCGATGAACGTACGGGTCCTGCGGAGATCGACCGCTCCCGGTTGGATGACCTCGCGCTCCTCCGTGACCAGCACGGTCTCGAAGTAGCGTTGGTAGGCCTCCGGCGGACCGGCGATGTTGAGGGTCGCCGGCCCGCTGTCGAGGACGGTGAAACCGGCGGCGGTGAGT
Source organism: Streptomyces sp. NPDC057253 (assembly GCF_042669125.1). NCBI lineage: Bacteria > Bacillati > Actinomycetota > Actinomycetes > Kitasatosporales > Streptomycetaceae > Streptomyces > Streptomyces sp. NPDC057253. The sequence goes on from NZ_JBHUXV010000093.1 coordinate 31,443, forward strand.
TCCCGTTCCGCCTCCCGGACCACCGCGTCCTCGGAGACGAAGTCCTCGGCGTTGTCCGCGGTGATCGCGCCGGCGTCGAAGAGAGAGGTGCCGCCCTGCGAAAGGGGCGACGCGTGCGCGTACACCCGGCGGGGCAGGCGGTTGTCGATGCTGTAAGCCATGTCGGTACCCCCGATGAGTCAGGGCCGGGTGGCGGGTACGGCCAGCGCCACGTGGCGAGGGCCGTCCCTGAAGACGAGCCCGGCCTCGGCGAATTCGTCCAGCACGTGCCGCACCTTGTCCAACGGGCCTGTCAGCCCCAGCCGTTCGTGCAGCGCGGCCGCCGTCACGGGGCGGTCGCAGCAGGCGAGGTACAGGTCGGCCGTCGGGCCTTCGAGGACATAGGTGCCTTCGTCCTCCTTCCGTCTGGTGTCGTGGATCTGGAGGTAGTGCGGCGCCCGCCGGTACTCCAGCGCGGGCGGGGCGGAGTCGTCCGCCCATGCCCCCTGCCAGTCGGCGACCGCCCGGCGCAGGGGTTCGTAGGCGTCGTCGGCGAGGGCGCCCTCGATCTCGCACCGGAAGAAGTACGCCACCCGGCCGAGATCGACGTCCGCGGGATACACCCGTGCGTAGGCGGGTTCCGGCCGCAGGTCGCGAAGGATCCCGTCGCGGTCGGCGAAGAGCGGACTGAACCGTTCCATGGTGAGACGGCCCGCGTCCCCCGGCGGGGTCAGATGCCACAGCTGCCGCAGGACGTCCGCCTGGTCGCGGCAGTCCTGCGCGCTCTCACCGGGAAACCCCCACAGCAGGTTCCAGGTCACCTCGATCCGGTAATGCCGGGCCCAGCGCAGGAGGTTCACGTTCTGTGCGGCGGTCACTCCCTTGCGCATGAGTGCCAGCACCGGAGAGCTCAGCGACTCGATCCCGGGCTGGATCTGCGAGACGCCGGCGTCGGCGAGCAGCTTCAGCTGAGCCCGGGACAGATTGGCCTTCACCTCGTAGAAGATGTCGTACTGCGCCTCGCTGTCGACCAGGGCGGGCAGCAGCGTCCGGAAGTAGGCCGTGTCGAGGATGTTGTCGACCGCCTCGAAGCGGAAACTGCCGTACCGGCGGGTCTGGCCGGCGAGTTCCGCCAGCACCCGGGGGGCCGACTTCGACCGGAACCGCATGGACTCCCCGTTCAGGCCGCAGAAGGTGCAGTGGTGCTTCGCCCCCCACCAGCAGCCGCGGGCCGTCTCCACGGGGAGGTACACGTCGCGGGACGCCCGGCGGGGCTGGAGTCCGAGGCTCTCGGCGCGCCGGAAGTACTCGTCGTAGTCCGGGACCGGCAGGTCGTCGAGGCTGTCGACCGGCCGCGACGGCGGTCCCGTGAGCACCTGGCCGGCCCCGCGCCGGGCCAGCCCGGGGACGGTGTCGAGGTCGGCGCCGTCGGCCAGCGCGGCGAGAAGCAGCGGCAAGGCGTTCTCGGCCTCCCCGATGACGGCCGCGTCGATGCAGTCGATCGTGCGCACCAGCTCCGGTCCCATGGGGGCGTCGAAGTTGGCTCCGCCGAACAGGGTGAACACCTCGGGTCGTCGTCGCTTGAGCCGTCGGGCCAGGGCGACGGAGGCGGCGTTCTGCTGGAACGTGCAGGTGAAGCCGGCCACCCGGAACCGGTCCCACGGGTAGGCCTCGACGAGCGCGTCGAGGTAGGCGGGGATCTCGTGGTGCCTGATGCGCAGCAGGTGGTCGCGCACTCGCGCGGCGGGGACACCGAGTCCCGGCGCGAGGTGGTCGGCGTACAGGCCGAGGAACTCGTCCTCGGGGTCGGGTGCGGTGGCCCCGAAGGCCTCCAGGGAGAACAACCAGTCCCCGACCAGATGTCCGTGGCCGTCGGCCAGCGCGCGGTACAGGTCCGGCCCGAGCCCCGCCGCGAAGTCCAGGTTGGCGTGGAGGGTGGTGGCGGGGAACCCGTGCGCCCGGGCCAGGGCGCTCAGCAGTCCCGCCTGGAGGGAGGGGCGACGGTCGTCCATGAAGGGCATGCACACCAGGACGACCGGCCAGGCCTCACGTCGCGGATCGCTCGTGCTCGACATCGCCGGGTCCGGCTAGTTCCCGGTCGGCTCGTCGTCCGCCCGGTACAGACCGCTGACCTTGAACGCCGCCCGGGCCTTGCGGGAGCTGGTGCCCGGGTCGAACACCGTGCCCAGCGACTGTGCCTCCCGCCTGCCGGTCAGCTGGTCCCCGGCGGCTTCGAACACCAACTCCAGTGCCCTCTTGTCCGCTTCGGAGAAGTCGATCCCCGACCGCACCATCACGTTCGCAAGACGCTCGATGTCCTGCCAATCGACTGTTTTCCCGTCCACAACGCCTCTTTTCCCGCAATTCCTGGACCGAGCGGAATGCGGGGGAGTCTGGCGATGGGCCACCCTTCCGTCAAGGGGCCCTGTTTTCCGGCGACTTGGGCTCCGCTTCGGTGTCGAGCCGGGCCCGTACCTGGGCGGCGGCACGGTGTCCGAGCTCCTCCAGCAGGGTGGCGGCCCGCTCCCACGACGCGCGCGCCCGGCCCGGGTCGCCCAGGGCGAGCACCACGTCGCCGAGGGAGGAGAGGGTGTCGGCCTCGTTGTAGCGGTCGCCGGTCTCACGGTAGATGGCGAGCGCCCTCTCGAAGCTCTCGGCGGCCTGCTCGTGCTGCTGAAGGCCACGGTGGATGTGCCCCAGACTGTCCCAGGTGTCGGCCTGGTCGAACCGGTCGCCCGCCTCGCCCAGAAGCCGCAGCGCCTCCTCGCAGTGGGCCAGTCCTTCCTGGTGCCGGCCGAGCCGGGAGCAGAACCAGCCGACCGCGTTCAGCGCCCGGGCACGCCCGGTGCGGTGCCCGGCGCGCGCGAAGTACTCCGCCGCTCGGCGCGCGTGACCGAGTCCCTCTTCGTACCGCCCTTCCTCGTCCCTGAGCCAGGAAAGTGTCCGATGCGCGTGCGCCTGGCCGAGGAGGTCGCCGAGCGTCTCGTACAGGTTCAGTGCCTGCCACATGTGGGTGGCGGCGTCCTCATGGCGGCTGAGCCGCATGTACGCATACGCCAGGCACCCGTGGCTCACCGCCTGTCCATGGGTGCTTCCCGCACGCCGGGCGGCCGCCACGGCCCGCCGGTGTGCGGCGGCGGAGTCATGCCAGTGCCCGCCGCGGTCGAAGTAGGGCTGAAGAGACCAGGCCAGCTGCCAGGCGTGGGTGTCGAAACGGTCGCGGACCGCCTGCTGTTGCACCGCGAGCAGCACGGCGTGCTCGGCCGTGAACCACGCCAGCGCCTCGTCGTGGTCCTCGAAGTGCTCCCCGGTGACGGGCGGGTGGGGCGCGGCGAGGGTGATCGGGTCGTCCCGGTGCGGACTGACGTAGCGGCTGGCCCGGTAGGCGCTGTGCAGACAGTGGTCGAGCATCCGGCGGACCGCGGCCCGGCGGTCGTCGTCCGTGTCGTGGGTCAGGGCGAGTTCGGCGGCGTAGGCGCGCAGCAGGTCGTGGAAGGCGTAACGGCCGCCCGCCCGCTGTTCCAGGAGGTGACTGCCGGTCAGTTCGACAAGGCGTGCCCGGACCTGGTCCGGGGGCAGCCCGGAAAGGCTCACCACGGCGGCGGCACTGATGTCGGGGCCCGGGTGCAGTCCGAGCTGACGGAACAGCCGGGCGGCCGGAGTGCTCAGCCGCTGGTACGACCAGGAGAACACCTTGCGGACGTCGGTGGCCGCGTCACCGCCGTCCAGCAGGTCCAACGCGCTGCCCGCGGCGTGCAGTTCCTTGGCCAGGGCGGCCGGCGGGAGGTCCGGCCGGGTCGCCGCGTGCGCCGCCACGATGGCCAGAGCCAGCGGCAGACGTGCGCAGGTGGTGGTGATGTCCCGCAGCGCCTCCGGGTCCGTGGCGAGACGGGTGCTGCCGAGGCCCCGCTCCAGGACGTCCTGTGCCTCGGTGGGGGACATCAGACCGAGACCGATCGGCCGGGCTCCGTCGGTCACCACCAGTCCGGTGAGTCGGTTGCGGCTGGTGATGATGCTGAGGCACTCCGGTGAGCCGGGCAGCAGGGGCCGGACCTGGTCGGCGTCCTGTGCGTTGTCGAGCACGACGAGCATGCGCCGGGTGGCCAGCAGACTGCGGTACAGGCCGCTCTGGCCGTCCGGGTCGACGGGGATGCGTCGGGGTGGCACGCCCAGCGTGTCGAGGAAGCCGCGGATCGCCTCGGCCGGCTGCATGGGGCGGCCGCTCGGGTCGAAGCCGCGGAGGTTGACGTAGAGCTGTCCGTCCGGGAAGCGGTGCCGTACGCGGTGGGCCCAGTGGACGGCCAGTGTCGTCTTGCCGACTCCGGCGGTGCCTCCGATGGCGGTGATCAGGACGGTGCCTCCCGAGCCGCCCGGCTCCTCCTGCGGCAACAGGGAGTCGAGCAGGGCCAGTGCCTCCGCGCGGCCGACGAACCCCGGCATCGGATGCGGGAGTTGGGCGGGGACCACGGTCGTCGGCAGGCCGGTGCCGGTCGCGGGTACGGCCCTCGCCCCGGCCGCCGCAGCGGGTACGGCCGCAGGGGCACCGGGCCCGCCCGAGGGCGTTCGCCTGCCCGGATCGGGTTCGGGTTCCGCGGCCAGGATCCGGGCATGGGTCTCCCGCAGCCGCCGGCCCGGCTCGACACCGAGTTCGTCGCGGAGCAGCCGGCGGGCGTGGTGGTAGGCGGCCAGGGCCTCGGCCCGGCGTCCCGAGCGGTGCAGGGCCCGCATCAGAAGGGCGTGGAAGCCTTCCCGCAGGGGGGCCTCGACGGACAACTGCCGTATCTCTCCGACCAGGTCGAAGTCGTCGCCGAGCGACAGGTCGATCTCGATGCGCTCTTCGAGGACGCTCAGCCGCCGCTCCGCGAGACGGTCGCGCTCGGTGTCGAGCAGCGGGCTCGTCATGCCCTCGCAGAGGCGGCCGTGCCAGAGGTCCAGGGCGGCGTGCAGGCGTTGCGCGGCGCCGGCCAGGTCGCCGCGGGCCCGGGCGGTGTGCGCCAGGCCGATGAGTCGGTCGAAGGCGCGCACGTCCAGCTGGGCCGGGCCGAGGGTGAGCAGATATCCGGCCTCGGTCCACGGGAGCAGTCCCGACGGTGTCCGGGGCGGGCGTTCGGGCTCAAGGACCCGGCGCAGCCCCGACGCGTGCCGTTGCAGCAGGTTGGCGGCGCGTGCCGGAACCTCCCGTCCCCACACGGCGTCGACGAGCTGGTCGCGGCTCATGGGGCGGTCCGCGTGCAGGAGGAGCACGGCCAGCACCACGCGCTGCTGCATCTGCCCCAGGTCCAGCTCGGTCGTACCACGCCATGCCCGCAGCGGGCCGAGCATCTCAAAGCGCAGTCCGTCCAACGCCTCTCGCCCAGTCATCGCGGCCCCCACGTCAAGCAGCGCTTGACGTCCACGCTAACGCCGAACGGGCGGGTGCGCCGCCCCGCCCCGACTGCAACGGCCACTGCAACGGGAGCTGCAACGCACGGTCACAGCATGGGCTTTCGGGCACGAAGGCGAGCGGTGTCGCGCTCCCTCGGCCCGGTACGCCACGACGAGATCGGGGGACCCATGAGTGATCTGCTGACCGCTGCCCGCGCCGAGGCGCTGTTCACCAGCGACCTGTCGACGGGTTCCGAGCCGACGCGGGCCGAGATCGCGGCCGCGATCCGGCGGGCGATCCTCGACCACGGGGGCAGCCGCGGCTGTGCGACCATCCTCGCCTGGGCCTACGGCGAACGGCCGGAGACCGCGGTGCCCCGGATGCGCTGGGCTTTGGGCCGGGTCCGGGCCGTCTATCCCCGTACGACGCCATGAAGGCGGCACGCCCGGCGCCACTGACGCGGTGCCTCGCGCTGTTGTCGGCGCTGGTCCGTGACCGGTCGCGGCGCTCGTCCGACGCCCGGGTGCGTCAGGCCGTCGCCGCGGAGCGCACCCGGCTCCGCCATGACCTCCATGACGGGCTCGGTCCGCTCCTGGCCGGTGTCGGACTGGGGCTGCGAGCTCTGTCGGACCTGCTCGACGACCGTGAACCGGGCGTGGAACAGGAGCTGTTGGACCGGGTCCGTGCGGAGGTGTCCCACGCGGTGACCGAGGTGCGCCGGCTCGTGGACGCGCTGCCGCCCGCGGCGGTCGTCTCGTACGGGCTGGTGGAGGCGCTGCGCCGTCACGCCCGGTTCATGCCGCCCGTGACGGTCGTCGACATCGTGACGTCCGCGCTGCCCGCGCTGCCCCCGACGGTCGAGACGGCGGTGTACCGGATCGTCACGGAGGCGATGACCAATGTCGTGCGGCACGCCGATGCCCGGCACGCCCGGGTCACCCTGGCCGCGGGGCGCCGGTGCCTGCTGGTCACCGTCGCCGACGACGGCCGCGGCATCGCGCACGCGTCGAACGGAGTGGGGCTGGTGTCCATCCGGCAGCGAGCCGAGTGCGTCGGCGGGTCCCTCGCCGTGCGTTCGGCACCCGGCCGCGGCACCGAGGTACGCGTGCGCCTTCCCCTGCCACGGGCCTGAGAGGTGCGCGCCGCTCTCCACGGCCCCTGCCCGCCCGTACCGGGACGTCGTCCCGCGCCGGACGGGACTTCCGCCTCTGCTCGGGACGCGCCGGCCGCAGCACGGTGGGAGACGTCCGGCACCGGGCACTTCCACGACAAGGAGTCAGCACATGGCCTCTGGAACCTTCCAGTCACTTCCCGTCCCGACGACGGCGCTCGACGGCCGTATCAGCGCGATCGTCCTGGACCCCGACGGCAACCCGGCCGACGTGGTCAACAAGGGCACCCCGGTCACCGTCCGGGTCGAGTGGAACCTCACCGGTTTCCTCGTGCCGCTGCTGGCGGGGATCTGGAACCTGCACGTCAGCGTCGACGAGATCGGCGGCGGACACGACTTCAACAAGCCCCAGCCCCCGCAGCCCGTCCCGCTGAACGGCGGCGCCGACTACCGGCACGAGATCGTCCTGACGGAACTCCAGGCCGGGCGCACCTACTCGCTCGTGGCCTCGCTGGCCTACCGCAACGCGGCCGGCTCCCCCGCGCCGCTCGGCGGCTATGTGAACGTCGGCACCGTGAACGT
>NZ_JBHUXV010000094.1:0-38312 GCF_042669125.1 Streptomyces sp. NPDC057253
GGTGGACACCGACCGCACCGAGAAGTGGCCGTTCAACGCGCGGAGCGATCGGCGGGATCGGTGAGGCGGTCGCCGTGCTGCTGGCCGCTCAGGGGGCCCGGGTCGCGCTGCTCGCGCGGCGCGGTGAGCGGCTGGAGGCGGTGGCCGGGAAGATCCGGGCCGACGGCGGCCAGGCGCTGGCCGTGGTGGCCGACGTGACCGACGACGTGTCCGTGGCGGCCGCCGTGGAGCGCGTCCACGCGGAGTACGGGAGCGTCGACCTGGTCGTGAACAACGCCGGCGTCATGCTGCCGAACCCGATCGTGGACGCCCGGGTCGACGAGTGGCAGCGCATGATCGACACCAATGTCACCGGCGTCCTGCGGATCATCGGCGCGTTCGCCGGCGACCTGTACGAGGCGGCCGAGCAGGGGCGCAGCGCGGACCTGGTGAACGTCTCGTCCATCGGCGCGCACATCACCGGCTTCACCAACTACGCCGTGTACGGGGCGACGAAGGCCGCCGTCACCCATCTCTCGGCGCTGCTGCGCAACGAGTTCGGGCCGCGGGGCGTGCGGGTGACCAACATCGAGCCGGGCCTGACGGAGTCCGAGCTGGCCACGCACATCGACGACGACGGGCTGCGCGCGCAGGTCGACGGGATGATCGAGGCGATGGGCACGCTGTCGGCCGCGGAGCTCGCCGACCTCGTCGCCTACGTCACCAGCCGGCCCCGGCACGTCAACCTGCGCCAGGTCATGGTGCTGCCGACCGCGCAGGTGTGAGCGCCGGGTCAGCCCTCCCAGTCGCTGTCCTGGGCGGACGACCGCCCGCGCCGGGCACCCCGGAAGAGGTCCGGGTTGACGCGCAGGGCCTGGAAGGCGTTGACCCCGACGATGCCGACCCAGCTGACCAGCAGGCCCGGCAGATGGGCGACGCCCCCGCCGATCGCGGAGAGCGGGATCGCCAGCACCAGGGAGACGATGCCGAAGCCGAAGCGTTCGCCGAAGGAGTCGGTGGGCTTGGGCGACCGGGCGCCCCGGGCCGTCACCATCCGCTGCTCGGCGAGCTGGCGGCGCAGGCGGCGGTCCACCGCGCCGTCGATCCGCTGGTCGACCTTCTCCAGGAACGAGTCGACCAGCGCGGACTCGTACTCCTCGCCCAGTTCCCTGCGCGCTTGCAGGGTGGCGTCGAGTTCCTTCTTGAGTTCGGGGTCCCGCGCGTCCATTCCGGTCATGGGATCCACGGTAGGCAGCCCCGGGGCCCGCTGCACTGGGGTTAGCCCCCCTGTTGCGGCGGGGGCCCGTCCTACGCCAGCCCGTGCTGCTTCGCGTAGGCGTCGGCCACGTCCTCCGGGTCCTTCTTGTCGTTGTCGACCTGGCTGTTGAGCTGGGTGAGCTGGGCGGTCGTGAGGATGTTGCCGAGGCGGGCGAGGGCCTTGCGGACGGTGGCGTCGGCCTTGCGGTCGGCGATGAGGGGGACGATGTGCTGGCTGGGGATGAGGTTCTTCGGGTCGGTGAGGACCACCCAGTCGTCGGCCGCGATGTCGGTGTCGGTGGTGAAGAGGTTCGCCACGTCCACGTCGCCCTTCTTCAGGGCGCCCTTGACCAGCGGTCCGTCGGAGTCGAGGGACTTGAACTCCTTGAACTCGACGCCGTACACGTCCTTCAGCCCGACCGCGCCGACCCGGCGCTTCTTGACCTCGGGCGCGGCGCCGATCACCAGCTTGCCGTTGTACTTGGCGAGGTCGGCGAGGGTGGCCAGGCCGTACTTCCTCGCGGTCGCCCGGGTCACGGCGAAGCAGTCGGAGTCGGCGGCCTGGCCGTAGGGGAGCACCTGGAGGCCGGCGGGCAGGGCCAGGGTGAGGGCGTTCTGCATGGTGCCGGGGTCGGACGAGGTGTCCTTCGGGGCCAGGTAGTTGAGGAGGGCGCCCTGGTACTCGGGCAGCAGGTCGATGTCGCCCGCCTTGAGCGCGGGGATCACGATCTCGCGGGTGCCGAGGTTGGGGCGGACCTTCACCTTGACGCCGGCCTTCCGGAGCACGGCCGCGTAGAGGTAGCCCAGCACCTGGTTCTCGGTGAAGTTGGCGGTGCCGATGGTGATGCCGTCCTTGCTGGAGCCGCCCCCGCCGGAGGTGGTCCCACCGCCGTCGAGGGAGGTGATGCCGCTGGAGCAGGCGGAGAGGGCGGGGACGGTGACGGCTGCTCCGGCGAGGGCGCCGAGGAGGGTGCGTCGGTTCATCTCAGGGTCCTTAGGCGGTGCGGTGGCGGAAGAGGAAGCGCTGGAGGCCGGAGAGCAGCAGGTCGAGGGCTACGGCGACCACGGCGACCAGCACCGCCCCGCCGAGCACCTGCACGAGATCGCGCTGGGCGAGGCCGTCGAAGACGTAGCGGCCGAGGCCCCCGAAGGAGACGTAGGCCGCGATGGTCGCGGTGGCGACGACCTGGATCAGTGCCAGGCGCAGGCCGGTCATGATCAGGGGGAGCGCGAGGGGCAGTTCGACCTGGAACAGGACCTGGTGGCCGCGCATGCCCTGGCCGCGGGCCGCGTCCTTGACGTCCGGGTCGACGGCCGTCATGCCGGCGTAGGTGTTGGTGACGATCGCCGGGACCGCCAGGGCCACGAGGGCGACGTAGACCGGGAGCATGGACAGTCCGCCGGCCAGGAAGACCAGCACGACCAGGCCGACGGTGGGCAGGGCCCGGCCGAAGGACGCGAGGTTGATCGCGACGAAGGCGCCCTTGCCGGTGTGGCCGATCAGCAGGCCGAGGGGGAGGCCGATCGCGGCGGCGACCAGGGTCGCGAGGAGGGAGTACTGGAGGTGCTCGGCGAGCCGGTGGGCGATGCCGTCCGTGCCGGTCCACTGGGAGCCGCTGGTCAGCCAGGTGCCGAGGTTCTTGAAGAGTTCGTACATGTCAGGCTCGCCTCCGCCGCCACGGGGTCAGGACGTACTGGAGGGCCACCAGCAGGGCGTCCGCGACCACGGCGAGCAGGAGCGTGAGGACCACGCCCACGATCACCGGGGTCGGGAAGTCGCGCTGGAAGCCGTCGGTGAAGAGCTGGCCGAGGCCGCCGTCGCCGATGTAGGTGGCGACCGACACCAGGGAGATCGACATCACGGTCGCGATGCGGACGCCCGCCATGATCACGGGGAGCGCGAGGGGGAGTTCGACGGTCAGGAGCGTGCGCAGGGGCCGCGTGCCCATCGCCTTCGCCGCCTCCTTGGTCTTCGCGGGGACCGAGTCGAGCCCCTCGACGGTGTTCCGCAGCAGCACGACCAGGGTGTAGACGGTCAGGCCGATCACGGTCGTGGTGCGGGTCAGTCCGCTGACCGGCAGCAGGAGCACGAAGATCGCGATCGAGGGGATCGTGAACAGGACGTTCGAGAAGCCGAGCAGGAAGCCGCGCAGGGGGCGGATCCGGTGGGCGATCACGGCCAGGGGGAGGCTGATCAGCAGGCCGAGGAAGACCGCTGAGAGCGCTGCCTGGAGGTGCGAGACCGTCAGGGTGGTCAGGTCGTCGGTGTGGCCGGAGATCCACGACCAGTCGATGGTCATACGGCCACCCGGGCCTCGGCGTGCGCCTGTCCGGCGTGCGCGTGGATGTCGTCGCGGGAGCTGACGCCGGTCAGGACGCCGGCCGCGTCGACGCGGGCGACCAGGCCGGTGGGGGAGGCGAGGGACTCGTCGAGGGCGGCGAGCAGGGAGTCGCCGTCCCCGAGGGGGCGCACGGGGAGTTCCGTCTGCTGCGAGGCCCAGTGCAGGGGCCTGCCCGTCTCGTCGCACACCAGGGTCCAGGCGTCCCCTTCCGGGGCCGGGCCCTGCGGGACGGCCGCGAGGGTCCTGAGCGAGAGCAGCTTCAGGCCGCGCTCGGCGCCGAGGAAGTCGGCCACGAAATCGTCGGCGGGGCGGGCGAGGAGTTCGGCGGGCGGGGCGCACTGGACGAGGTGGCCGCCGGTGCGGAAGATCGCGATGCGGTCGCCGAGGCGTACGGCCTCGTCGATGTCGTGGGTGACGAAGACGATGGTCTTGCTCAACTCCTTCTGGAGTCGGAGCAGTTCGTCCTGGAGCTGGGTGCGCACCACCGGGTCGACCGCGCCGAAGGGCTCGTCCATGAGGAGCACCGGCGGGTCGGCGGCGAGGGCGCGGGCGACCCCGACGCGCTGCTGCTGGCCGCCGGAGAGCTGGTGCGGGTACCGCTTGCCGGCCTCGGCGGTCAGGCCGACGGTCTCCAGGAGCTCGGCGGCACGCGCCCGGGCCTTCCTGCGGCCGTGGCCGAGCAGGAGCGGGACGGTGGCGATGTTGTCCAGCACCGTGCGGTGCGGGAAGAGGCCGGACTGCTGGATGACGTAGCCGATGGAGCGGCGCAGTTCGGCCGCGTCCTGGTCGGTGACGTCCTTGCCGCCGACCTTGATCGTGCCGGAGGTCGGCTCGACCATACGATTGATCATCCTGAGGGTGGTCGTCTTGCCGCAACCGGAAGATCCGACGAGGACGGTGACGCCGCCTTCCGGCATGTCGAGGGTGAGATCGTGCACTGCTGTCGTGCCGTTGGGGAAGCGCTTGTGGACCGCGTCGAACTGGATCATGAGATGTCCCTTGCCCGGCTGTATAACGTCATGCAGAGTTCTCGGTAGCTGAATAGGTTGTCAACGGTTCGGTGTTAATCCGAGGTAACTGATGACCGATGGGCAAGATCGGATGTCCCTATTGAGGGGGGTTTGACCCTTATGTCGTCTCGCATCGTGGACGCGCTGGATCCGGTGTCCGCCGGCCACACCGGCCTGGTGGTCCTCGACGGGATCGGACTCGGCGTCGCGGACGTCGTCCGGCTCGCCGACGGGAGCGCGCGACCGGTGCCGGGGAGCGACGCGATGAAGCGGGTCACCGCGTCCTGGGACGCCGCCCGGCAGATCGCCGCGACCGGTCGCGTCTACGGCCGCTCGACCGGCGTCGGCGCCAACCGGAACGAGGCCGTGCCCACCGAGGCGGCCGCCGAACACGGTCTGCGGCTGCTGCGCAGCCATGCCGGCGCGATCGGCGAGGAGCTCCCGGCCCGGCAGGTCCGCGCGATGCTCGCGGTCCGCGCCAACCAACTCCTCGCGGGCGGGGCGGGGCTGCGGCCGACGGTGGTGACGGCCCTGTGCGAGGCGCTGGAGAACGGCGCGTACCCGGTCGTCAACGAGTTCGGCTCGGTCGGCACCGGGGACATCGCGGCGCTGGCCCAGGCGGGACTGGCGCTGGCCGGGGAACACCCTTGGCGGGAGCCGGGGGGCGGCGGGGCGGACGTCGGCGGGCGGGACACGGAAGGGGCGGGCGTCGGCGGTCCGGGCGCGGGGAGCGGCGGGGCGGGGAGCGGCGGGGCGGGCGTCGGCGGCGGGCGGGACGCTGGGAGCGGTGGCGCGGGCGGTGGCGTGGGCGGTGGCCGGAGGGGCGCGGAATCCGCTGGCGTCGGCGGTCCCGGCGTGGCACTCGGAGACGTCTCGTCCTCGGCACCCCGGCATCCCGAGCCCGCGGAATCTGCGGGCGTCGGGCGGGACGCTGGGAGCGGTGGTGCGGGCGTCGGTCGGCGGGACGCGGGATCCGCGGGTGTCGGTGGGCGGGACGCGGAACGCGCGGGCGGCGGCGGGCGGGATGCTGGGCGCGGTGGCGTGGGTGGGGGTCGGTGGGGGGCGGAATCCGCTGGCCTCGGCGGTCCCGGCGTGGCTCTCGGGGGTGTCTCGGGCTCGGCGGTCCGGCACTCCGAGTCCTGGCGGTCGGCGGCCGGGGCTCCCGAGCCGCAGCCTCTCGACAACAACGACGCCCTGGCCTTCATCAGCAGCAACGCCCTCACCCTCGGCCAGGCCGCCCTCGCCCTGCACGAGCTGCGCGGACTCGTCGAGGCCACCCAGGTCGTCGGGGCGCTGTCGCTGCTCGCCGTGGACGGCTCCCACGAGGCCTACGCCGCCCCCGTGCACGCCGCCCGCCCGCACCGCGGGTCCGCCGAAGTGGCCCGGCGGATGCGGGAGTTGATCGGCGCCGAGGACCGGCCCACCCCGCCGCTCGGCCGGATCCAGGACCCGTACGGCTTCCGCTGCCTGCCCCAGATCCACGGCCCCGCCCATGACGCGGCCGACGCCCTGGAGGAGGTCCTCGCGATCGAGATCAACGCGGCCGCCGAGAACCCCCTCATCTCCCCCGAGGACATGGCCGCCTACCACCACGGCGGCTTCTACCAGGCCCAACTCGCCCTCGCCCTGGACCACTTCAGGCTCGCCCTCACCCAGGTCGCCCGGCTGTCCACGTCCCGGCTCTCCACCCTCAACGAGCCCGCCTTCACCCGCCTCAGGCCCTTCCTCGCCGACCCGGAGCCCGCCTCCTCCGGCGTGATGATCCTGGAGTACGCCGCCGGAGCGGCCCTCGGCGACCTGCGGGCCTTCTCCGCGCCCGCCTCGCTGGGGCACGCTGTACTCTCCCGGGGCGTCGAGGAACAGGCCAGCTTCGCCTCGCTCGCCGCCCGCCAGACACTGCGTGCGTGCGGCGCGTACCGTCTCGTCGTCGGCTGCGAACTCGTCGCCGCCGTACGGGCGCTGCGCCAGCGTGACCTCAGGCCGGACCCGGGCCTCCCGGTGGGCCGGGCGCTGGAGCTCGCCGAGGCGGTGCTGACGGAGGAACCGGCCGACCGGCCGCTCACGGGTGACGTGACGGCGGCGGCCGCACTGCTCGACCGGTTCACGGAGATCTGGAGGGGGAGCGAGGCATGAGCGACCTGGGCATGGCGGGTGCGGCGGCTGGAGCGGGTGGGGCGGACACTCCCGCGGGACGGCTCCAGGCACTGTTCGAAGGGCACCGGCTCACCCCGACCCAGCGGCGCATCGCCCACAGCATGGTGCGCCGCGCCGCCGACGTGCCGTTCCTGTCCAGCGTCGAGCTGGCCGAACTCGCCGGGGTCAGCCAGCCCTCCGTCACCCGCTTCGCGGTCGCCCTCGGCTTCGACGGCTACCCCGCCCTGCGCCGGCACCTGCGCGAGGTCGCGCCCGCCGAACAGAGCGCCGACTCGGCGTCGTACAACGAATACCAACAGGCCGTGGAAGCCGAGATCGAGAACCTCAGGCACCTGGCCGAGCTTCTCGCCGACCCCCGGCCGGTGCGCAGGGCCGGGCGGCTCCTCGCCGCCTCCCGCCCGCTGCCGGTCCTCGGCCTGCGGGCCGCCGCCTCCCAGGCGTACGGCTTCGCGTACTTCGCCGCCAAGGTCCACCCGGACGTACGGCTGCTCCACGAGGGCGGCACGATGATCCACGACCGGATCGACGCCGCCGTGCGCGCGGGCGCCTCGACCCTGCTGGCCTTCGCCCTGCCCCGGCACCCGCGCGAGGTCGTCGACACCCTCGCCTACGCCAAGGAGGCGGGCCTGACCGTCGTCACGGTCGCGGACTCCGCCTTCGCCCCCGTGGCCAAGGTCTCCGACCTGCTCCTGCCCGCCGCCGTCGGCACCGGCCTCGCCTTCGACACGGCCTGCGCGCCGATGCTGCTGGGCCGGGTGCTGCTGGAGGCGATGTGCGACGACCTGCCGGACGCGCAGTCCCGCCTGGAGGAGTTCGACGCACGGGCGGCGGCGCGGGGACTGTTCGTGGAGTAGCCCGGTTTTTTCAGACTGGTCTCACGTTGCCTCGCTAGCCTGCCTCGCGGATTCCGCACACAGGAGACAGGAGGAAGGACGTGGCACGCGGAGGTCAGGGACTGGTGCGGGTGGCCGTCGTCGTACGGGCCGGAGCCGCGCCCCTGTGGTGGGCCGGAGTGTTCGCGGCCGCCGTCGGTCTGCTGGTGCCCGGCATCACGGGCCGGCGGATCGGCGTCATGGCCGGAGCCGCGCTGTTCGTCGTGGCCGCGGCCGTGGTGTCGTACGGCCGCCGCAAGCGGTACACGACGCTGGGGCGGGCCGCCGCCCGGGCCGGGAAGCACGACGTGCTCCAGGACCGTGCCGTCGGGGTGCGCACCTGGCGGCGGGGGCACCGCTGGTGGCTGCTGCTGGCCTGGCTGGCCGCCCTGGGCTGCAACTTCGCCGTGCCCGTCGCGGGCGGTCTGCTGCTCGCCGGATGCGGGACCGGCCTGTGGCTCAAGGCCGCCTGGCTCGGACGGCACGAGCGGGCCGAGGACGCGCTGCTGTGGGTGCGGGTCGACTGGCTCGCCCCGAACGGCGGCCGCCCGGCCGGCAAGGCGGTCAAGGCGTACCGCAGCACGGGTATCGCGGCGGGCGACGCGGCCCCCGGAGGAGCGCGCCGCCGCACCGCGGCACTCGTCTAGGACACGCTCCGGTCGGCGGTCACACCTCCAGGTCGTTCTCGATCGACCGCAGCTGGTGGCGGGCCATCGCGAGGTTGGAGCGCTTGGCGTCCAGGACCAGGTACAGGAAGAGCCCGTTGCCGCCGCGCCCGCTGATGAGGCGGATCAGGTGGTACTGGTCGGACAGGGTGATCAGGATGTCCTCGATCTGGCCCTTGAGTCCCAGGTGCTCCATCGTGCGCATCTTGGCGCGGACCACGTCGGTGTTGCCGGCGGCGGCCACGTTCAGGTCGAAGCCCTTGCTGCCGCCCATGGTGCCGAGCGCCATGCCGCTGGTGTAGTCGACGAGTGCGACGCCGGTCGCGCCCTCGATGGAGGCGAGGGCCTCCTTCAGTGCGGTTTCGGTGTTGGCCATGACTGTGTCTCCTCGGTTCTCTCAACTTTCGGTGGTGGTACGGGCCGCCGTCGGTGCGACGGCCGGGGCGCGGGTGTCCGCGGGCTTGGCCCGGGACGGGCGGGCCGCTCTGGCACGGGCCGGAGCGGGCTTCGCGGGCGCCTTCACAGTGGTCTCGGTGGGTTCGGCCGCGGCGACGCTGTCGACGAGCTCGCCGATCCGGGCCCCCGCCCGGCGGCCCTCCAGATGGAGCCGGCCGACGTTGACGCGGTCCTGGGCGAGCAGCGTGACGACGGCACCGGCGCCCGCCGCGTACGTGGCGACGTAGCCGTACAGGCCCCGCACCAGCAGTTCGCGCAGGTCGCCCTGGCCGGTCTCGTCGGCCAGCTGGGCGGCGAGCGCCCGGGTGGCCCCGGTGAGCGCGGCCACGGTCTCCGGATCGACGCCCGGGGTGTCCTGGGCGAGGACGAGACCGTCGGTGTCGGCCGCGAGGGCTCCGGTGAGCTGCGGAACCCGGGCCCGGAGCCGGCGCAGCTCCTCCAGGATCGCGTCCTGCGCTGCGGCCATCAGATCTCTCCTCTCGGCGCGGGTCCGCTGCCGCTCAAAGGGCCTCCAGCGCATCCCTGAGCCTCTTCAGCAGCGTGATGTGGGGATCGACGGGTGCGGTGGTGCCGGTGAGGTCCATGAGGGGAGCGGTGCCGGGCGGCTGGCCCGACGCCGGGCCGGGCATCTGGGTCGGCATCTGGCCCGGCAGGGGATCGGTCGCGAGCGGGAGAGGGCGGGGTGAGACGGCTCCGGCCGCCACCAGCCGCCGGATGTCCACCAGGGTGTGGAACGCGGGGCGGCCCAGCTCCCGGGCGATGTCCGACGCCGTGCGGACGCCGTTCACCAGGGCCAGCACGGCCTGGCGCCGGGCCGGGAGCGGGGTGGGCGCGGCGCGGTACTCGCGGGCCAGCGGGGCCTCGTCCACCAGCGCGTCCGGCCAGATGCGGTGCAGGAGGTCGCGCCGCCGCAGCGTCTCGCGCTCCAGATCGGCGACCGGGATCGGGTGCGGGGCGCCGGGGCCGGTGAGGGCGATTCCCGGGGTGCCGGGAGAGCTGGGGGAGCCGGGGGTGCCGGGGTCGGAGGAGCCGTGGCCGGAGGCGCCCGGGTCGGGGGAGCCGTGGCCGGAGGTGTCCGGAGAGCCTGGGGTGCTGGTGCCCCGGGTACCGGTGCCCGGCGTGCCGAGGCCGTCCTCGGAGCCGTAGCGGAAGCGGCCCGGGGCGCTGCTCGGGGCCAGCGCGAAGTACGCCGCGTCGTACAGCGCGGTCAGGCGGCACAGCTCCAGGGCGCCGGGGGTGAGCAGCCCGTCCTCCACCAGCCGGCGGCCCGCGTGGTGCACCACCTCCGCGCCGGTGCGGCGACGGGTGCCGGTCCCGGCGTGTACGGGGCCCTCGGCGTGCGCCGCGCTCTCGGCCAGCGCCCGGCGCCAGGCGTCGGCGTCGAGGGTGCCGTGGGCGGCGAGCAGGACGTGGGCGCCGGGGGCGGCCGGGCTCTCCGCGTGCACGACCTTGCCGTCGGCCAGATGCAGGGCCCCGCGCTCGCGTACCAGGACGCCGGTGGCGCGCTCGGCGGCCAGCCGGGTCAGCATCGGCGACAGCCCGCCCCAACCGCGGCCGAGCGCGGCCGCCTTGTCGCGGACGGGCAGTCTGGGCGGTGGGGTGGCCGGGGTCTTCACCGTCGTCATCCGAGCACCAGCCGTCCGGCCATCTCGCCCAGCCGGATCCGGGCCAGCGCGAGATTGCCCTCCGCGCGGGCCAGCCACAGATGCAGGAAGACGCTGCTGTCGAAGGAGGTCGCCACGAACCGCAGCACGTGGTAGCTGTCCCGGTTGCTGAGGATGAGGTCCTCGACGGGCGGGTCCCCCTCCTCCCCGGCGGCCCCCGCCCCGGTGTCGTCGGAACTGTCGGACGCGAAGGCGCGCTGCTCGGCGGCGAGCCGGGCGAGCTCGGCGGCCTCCGCCGCGGCCGCCTCCTGGTCACCGCCGGGGGATTCCCCCACGGCGCCCAGGGCCAGCCCGCTCGTCCAGTCGACCAGCGCGGCGCCCCGCGCTCCCGGCAGCCGCATGGCTTCCAGCAGGCACTCGTCGATTCCCTGCACCGTGGCTCCCCTCCCGCCTGGGGTTCGGCTGAGTGACGCCGAAACTACGCAACGTGTGCGCTAGGGGTGAGGGATCTGGCATTTTCCGGTGGAACATGCTTGGGGTGGCTAGAGTGGGTCGACTTGCCTTGTTTTACCCGCCATTTGATCAGCCGCCCCACCGGCGTGTGTCAACGGCTCCCGGGTGCGCGCAGGGTGGTGAGTGCCCCCGCGTGCGCCCCTCCGGATTCGGCCACGATCGAGGCGAGCTTCTGCGGATCCCGCACGGTCGCGAAGCGGACACCCCCCGCCCCGTGGTCGGGCACGAAGCCGTAGATGCCGGGCCGGGCCAGCGAGTTGTACGCGTAGTGGTGCGCGAAGTAGTACGCGCCGGTGTCGAGCGCCGCCGCGTAGTCCCCCTGGTCGAGCAGCGGCAGCGGGCGCCCCTCGGCCAGCAGGTCGCCCGCGAAACAGGCCGGCCCCGCCACGTCCTGCACCACCTCGGGCCCGCTCTTCGGCCGCCCCTTGCCGTCGTACGCGGCGATCCTGAGCGGCCACGACCCCGGCACGTACACCGTCCGCGTCGCCACCTGCACGCCCGCGTGCGTCACCGCGACCGGCCGGCCGCCCGCGCTCTTGGCGTACTCCACCCGCGCCACGATCGTGCCGTGCTTGGCCAGCAGCGACCGCCCGAACTCGGTGACCAGCCCGTACCGCCCGTCGAACAGCCCCGGCACCGCCGCCTTCAGCGCCCGCGCGTACTCCCCGTACGTCGGGGTCGTCGCCTCCGAGGCGAAGTTCACCGGCAGCCCGCCGCCGATGTCGACGGTGTCGATCTGCGGCCGCCCGATCCGCCGGTTGATCTCCTCGGCGAGCGCGTACGTCTCCTCGACGCCCCGGACCATCAGGGAGAGCGGGATGCCCTGCGAGCCGGTGTGCGCGTGCAGCCGGCTCAGCCAGGGCCGGTCCAGGTAGGCGCGGATCACCCACTCGCGCGCCCCCTCGTCCCGCAGCGCCACCCCGAACTTGGAGGTCTCGGTGGCCGTCGAGGTCGCCCCGATGGAACCCCCGCCGACCTGCGGGTTGACCCGGATGCCGAGCGGGGAGCGGCTGACCGCCGACCGCATGAGACCGTCGATGCGCTCCAGCTCCTGGGGGTTGTCCGCGTTGACCGCGATCCCCAGCGCCAGTGCCTCCCTGAGCTCGGCCGCCGTCTTGGCGGGCGAGTCCAGGACGGTCTCCGCCGGCGACAGCCCCGCCGCCCGGGCCAGGGCCAGCTCGCCCGGGCTCGCCACCTCCGCTCCGATGCCCTCCTCGCGCAGCAGCCGCAGCACCGGCACCAGCGGGGTCGCCTTCACCGCGAACGCGTGCAGCACGGGGGTCCCCGGCGCGGTGACCTCGGCGAAGGCCGCGCGCAGCTCGGCGGCCGACGCGCGGATGCCGGTGACGTCTAGAAGCCCGACGATGGGGGAGTCCGGCCCCAGCAGACCCTGCTCCACGGCCGCGCGCACCGCCTCGTCCCGTCGGGCGGCCCGTCCTTCGCCGGTGTTGCCGTACTCGTCCACCACGTCTCCCGTCCTCGCCGGTGCTTCGGGGCCTCGCCTGTCCAAGAAACATCCCTGCCCCACTCAGGCTGACGCGAGAACGTATTGACTAGTTCTATTCAGAAAGCCAGGATGTGAATATCGACAGCAACAACCCCGTGGCAGCGATCCCCAGCTGAGCCCCCAGGAGGCAGACCATGTCAGGACCCCGCCCCGTCCGAGCGCCGCGCGGTACGGAACTGAGTGCCCTGGGATGGCAGCAGGAAGCCGCCCTGCGGATGCTCCAGAACAACCTCGACCCCGAGGTCGCCGAGCACCCCGACAAGCTCGTCGTCTACGGCGGCACCGGCAAGGCGGCCCGTGACTGGCGCTCCTTCGACGCCATGGTCCGCACGCTGCGCACCCTCAAGCAGGACGAGACCATGCTGGTCCAGTCCGGCCGCCCCGTCGGCGTCATGCAGACCCACGAGTGGGCCCCGCGCGTCCTGATCGCCAACTCCAACCTGGTCGGCGACTGGGCCAACTGGGAGGAGTTCCGCCGCCTGGAGGCCCTCGGCCTGACCATGTACGGCCAGATGACCGCCGGCTCCTGGATCTACATCGGCACCCAGGGCATCCTCCAGGGCACCTACGAGACCTTCGCCGCCGTCGCCGCGAAGAAGTTCGGCGGCACCCTCGCCGGCACCATCACCCTCACCGCCGGCCTCGGTGGCATGGGCGGCGCCCAGCCGCTCGCCGTCACCATGAACGACGGTGTCGCGATCTGCATCGACTGCGACCCCCGGGCCATCGAACGGCGCATCGAGCACCGGTACCTGGACGTGCGGGCCGACTCCCTGGAGCACGCCCTCCAGCTGGCGGTCGAGGCCCGCGACGCCCGCCGCCCGCTCTCCATCGGCCTCCTCGGCAACGCCGCCGAACTGCTCCCGCGCATGCTCGCCGAGAGCGCCCCCATCGACATCGTCACCGACCAGACCTCGGCGCACGACCCGCTGTCCTACCTGCCGGTCGGCGTCGCCTTCGAGGACATGGCCGACGCGGCGGCGAAGGACCCGGCCGGGTTCACCTCCCGCTCCCGCGAGTCCATGGCCCGGCACGTCGAGGCCATGGTCGGCTTCATGGACGCCGGCGCGGAGGTCTTCGACTACGGCAACTCCATCCGCGGCGAGGCCCAGCTCGCGGGCTACGACCGCGCGTTCGCCTTCCCCGGCTTCGTCCCCGCCTACATCCGCCCCCTCTTCTGCGAGGGCAAGGGCCCCTTCCGCTGGGCCGCCCTGTCCGGCGAGGCGTCCGACATCACCAAGACCGACAAGGCGATCCTCGACCTCTTCCCGGAGAACGAGTCCCTCGCCCGCTGGATCAAGATGGCCGGTGAGCGCGTCCACTTCCAGGGCCTTCCCGCCCGCATCTGCTGGCTCGGCTACGGCGAGCGCGACAAGGCCGGCGAGCGCTTCAACGACATGGTCGCGAGCGGCGAGCTGGCCGCGCCGCTGGCGATCGGACGCGACCACCTGGACGCCGGTTCGGTGGCCTCGCCGTACCGCGAGACCGAGGCCATGCTGGACGGTTCCGACGCGATCGCCGACTGGCCGCTGCTGAACGCGATGGTCAACGTGGCCTCCGGCGCCTCCTGGGTCTCCCTGCACCACGGTGGCGGCGTCGGCATGGGCCGGTCGATCCACGCGGGCCAGGTCACGGTCGCCGACGGCACGAAGCTCGGCGGCGAGAAGGTCCGGCGGGTGCTGACCAACGACCCCGGCATGGGCGTCATCCGGCACGTCGACGCGGGCTACGACATCGCCGAGTCCGTCGCCGACGAGCGCGGTGTGCGGGTGCCCATGCGCGAAGGTGACGACGCGTGACCTTTCACAGCATGTGGAGGGAGCTGCTCCCCATCGGCCGGCACCCCGACTCCCAGGGCTACCGGCGCTTCGCCTGGACCGGGGCCGACGGTGAATGCCGGGCCTGGTTCAAGGAGCAGGCCGAGTCGCGCGGGCTGACCTACGAGGTCGACCGCAACGGCAACCAGTGGGCCTGGCTCGGCGACCCCACCGCGGGGGACGCCGTGGTCACCGGCTCGCATCTCGACTCGGTGCCCGACGGCGGCGCCTTCGACGGCCCCCTCGGAGTGGTGTCCTCCTTCGCCGCGCTCGACGAACTCCGGTCCCGGCGGGCCGAGTTCACCAGGCCCCTCGCCCTCGTCAACTTCGGTGACGAGGAGGGGGCCCGGTTCGGGCTCGCCTGCGTCGGCTCGCGGCTCACCGCCGGGCAGCTCACCGTCGAGCAGGCGCACCGGCTCACCGACGGCGAGGGAGTCACCCTCCCGCGGGCCATGGAGGCCGCCGGCCACGACCCCGACACGATCGGGGCCGACCCGGAGCGGCTCGCCCGCATCGGCGCCTTCGTCGAACTGCACGTCGAGCAGGGCCGGGCACTGGACCTCAGCGGCGACCGGGTCGGCATCGCCAGTGCCATCTGGCCGCACGGCCGCTGGCGGTTCGACTTCCGGGGCGAGGCCAACCACGCCGGCACCACCCGCCTCGTGGACCGGCGCGACCCCATGCTGTCGTACGCCGAGACGGTGCTCGCCGCCCGCCGCGAGGCCGAACTCGCCGGTGCCGTGGCCACCTTCGGCAAGATCTCCGTCGAGCCGAACGGCGTCAACGCCATCCCCTCCCTGGTGCGCGGCTGGCTCGACTCCCGCGCCGCCGACCAGGAGAGCCTCGACCAGGTGGTCGGCGGGATCGAGAAGGCGGCCCGGGAGTACGCCGAGGCGCACGGCGTCGACCTCGACATCGTGAGGGAGTCCTTCACCCCCGTCGTCGAGTTCGACCACGCCCTGCGCGACGAACTCGCCCGTATCCTCGGCACCGGCAGCGACCTCAAGGTGCCCGTCCTCGGGACGGGGGCCGGACACGACGCCGGGATCCTCTCCGGGAGCATTCCGACCGCCATGCTGTTCGTGCGCAACCCCACGGGTGTCTCGCACTCCCCGGCGGAGTCCGCCGCCGAGGACGACTGCGTGGCCGGGGTCCTCGCGCTCGCCGACGTACTGGAAGGGCTGGCCTGCCGGTGACATCGAAGACCTTCTGGCTGGAGCACGCCTGGCTCGACACCCACGTCGAGCCGGGCGTGGCCCTGGACGTGCGGGACGGCCGCGTCACCGCCGTCCGCACGGACACCGCCGCCCCGCCCCCCGGCGCCGAGATCCTGCGCGGACTGACCCTGCCGGGCCTGGCGAACGCCCACTCGCACGCCTTCCACCGGGCCCTGCGCGGCACCGTCCAGGTCGGCTCCGGGACCTTCTGGACCTGGCGCGAGGTCATGTACTCGTTCGCCGACAAGCTGACCCCCGAGACGTACCACGCGCTCGCCCGCGCCGTGTACGCCGAGATGGCGCTGGCCGGGATCACGAGCGTCGGCGAGTTCCACTACGTCCACCACGCCCCCGGCGGCACCCGCTACGCCGACCCCAACGCGATGGGCGAGGCGCTGATCGAGGCCGCCGCCGAAGCCGGCATCCGCATCACCCTCCTCGACACCGCCTATCTCTCCTCCGGCTTCGGACAGCCGCCCACCAGCCACCAGCTCCGCTTCTCGGACGGCAGCGCGGACGCCTGGGCCGAACGCTGTTCACTTCTCAAGGAACGGGATCACGCGCGGATCGGGGCCGCGATCCACTCCGTACGGGCCGTGCCCGCCGAGCAGTTGGCGACCGTGGCGGGCTGGGCCGGGGAGCGCGGGGCGCCGCTGCACGTCCACCTCTCCGAGCAGACCGCCGAGAACGAGGCCTGCCACGAGGTCCACGGCTGCACCCCGACCCAGCTCCTCGCCCTGCACGGGGTCCTCGGCCCCCGCACCACCGGCGTCCACAACACCCACCTCACCGCCGAGGACATCTCCCTGCTCGGCGGCAGCGGCACCGGCACCTGCATGTGCCCGACCACCGAGCGGGACCTCGCGGACGGCATCGGCCCGGCCGTCGCCCTCCAGAACGAGGGCTCACCGCTCTCCCTCGGCTCCGACAGCCACGCCGTGATCGACCTCCTCGAAGAGGCCCGCGCGATGGAGCTGAACGAGCGCCTGCGCACCCGCACCCGCGGTCACTGGACGGCGGCGGCCCTCCTGCGGGCGGCCTCCGCCGACGGCCACGCGGCCCTCGGCTGGGGCGACGCCGGCACCCTGGAGCCGGGCGCGCTCGCCGACTTCACCACCATCGCCCTCGACTCGGTCAGGACGGCAGGGCCGCTTCCGCGGCTCGGGGCCGAGACGGCCGTATTCGCCGCGTCGGCGGCAGATGTGTCGCACACGGTCGTGGGAGGGCGGCACGTCGTGCGGGACGGGGCGCACGCCCTCGTGCCGGATGTGCCGAAAGCCCTCGCGGACGCCGTCGCAGCCCTGCGCGGATGAAGCCGCGGAACCCTGACAGTGAACCCGCCCCCACCGCCGACCAGGCCACCGAGGACGCCATGAGCAACGCGACGACCGTCAGCCCCGCCCACTCCGCGAGCACCGCGAGCACGCTCATCACCAACATCGCCGCTCTGGTCACCAACGACCCCTCCCTCGGTGACGGAACCCCCCTCGGACTGATCCAGGACGCCGCGATCGCCATCGAGGGCGACCGCGTCGTGTGGACCGGTGATCAAAGCAAAGCACCCGCCACTGACAATCGGGTCGACGCAGGTGGCAGGGCAGTCCTGCCCGGCTTCGTCGACTCCCACAGCCACCTCGTCTTCGCGGGCGACCGCACCGAGGAGTTCAATGCCCGCATGTCCGGCCGGCCCTACAGCGCGGGCGGCATCCGCACGACCGTCGCGGCGACCCGGGCGGCGAGCGACGACGACCTCGAACGCAATCTCACCCACTACCTGGCCGAGGCCCTGCGCCAGGGCACCACGACCTTCGAGACCAAGTCCGGCTACGGCCTGACCGTCCAGGACGAGGCGAGGGCGCTGCGCATCGCCGCCGCGCACACCGACGAGGTCACCTACCTCGGCGCCCACATCGTGTCGCCGGACCACGCCGACGACCCGGCGGCCTATGTGGCGCTGGTCACCGGCGAGATGCTGGAGGCCTGTGCCCCGTACGCCCGTTGGATCGACGTCTTCTGCGAGAAGGGCGCCTTCGACGGCGACCAGGCCCGCGCGATCCTCACGGCCGGCAAGGCGAAGGGCCTGCACCCCCGCATCCACGCCAACCAGCTCTCCTACGGCCCCGGCGTCCAGCTCGCCGTCGAACTCGACGCGGCCAGCGCCGACCACTGCACCCACCTCACCGACGACGACGTGGACGCCCTGGCGAACAGCCGTACGGTCGCCACGCTGCTGCCCGGCGCGGAGTTCTCCACGCGCGCCGAGTGGCCGAACGCCCGCCGCCTCCTCGACGCCGGCGTCACCGTGGCCCTGTCCACCGACTGCAACCCGGGCTCCTCCTTTACCTCCTCCGTCCCCTTCTGCGTCGCCCTCGCGGTACGCGACATGGGGATGACCCCGGACGAGGCGGTCTGGTCGGCCACGGCGGGCGGCGCGGCGGCCCTGCGCCGCGAGGACGTCGGCCGCCTGGCCCCGGGCGCCCGAGCCGACCTGATCCTCCTGGACGCCCCCAGCCATGTGCACCTGGCGTACCGGCCGGGGGTGCCGCTGGTGAGCGAGGTGTGGCGGCGCGGCGCACGCGTGGCCTGACCACCCGGACGCCACGACCCCTGAGACGCCGTTACGAAGCCCCCGCCCGCCACCGCTGTTCCGCGCCCCCGGTCAGCGGCTCCAGCGAGACTCCTGAGCCGGTTCCCGGTGTCAGACCGGTCGCGATGGCGATCGCCGGGCGGATCACTCCGTCGGGATCGACGGTGAAACGGAGGTTGTCGCCGTTGTCGCCCTCGACGGAGTCGCAGGACCAGATGCCGAGGCCCTTGTCGACGTCGCCGCGGCTGTCGAGGCAGAAGTCGGGGTCGGCGGCGGACTGGATCACACCGCGGGCGGTGTCGGCACGCCAGCGCTGGGAGGCGGCCGAGGTGCAGGGGGCGGTGACGACGTCCGTGCCGTTGTCGAAGTCGCCGGAGACGTCCAGACAGCGGGCCGTGGAGAGGTTCACCACCTGGGCGTAGGAGCCGCCCGGCGCGCGGAACGGGGGCGGGCTCGTCCTGCGGGGCGGCGCCGGGCTCGGCGACTTGGACGGGGAGGCGGGCGGCCTGCTCGTCGCGGAGAGGGACGGGGAGGGAGACAGGGAAGGGGAGGGGGCGGACGACGGGGAGAGCGTCGTCGTCACCGTCACCTGCGGCGGGCCCGGCAGCGCGGTGCTCGCCGTGTCGGAGGCCGAGTCGCCGCCCTGCGACACCAGGAACAGCAGCAGCGGCGCCAACGCCACGCCGAGGGCCGCTGACGCCAGCACCAGCCGCCGCGGCCGCTCCCGGATCCCGAACGGCCCACGGGACACCGCCCGCCGTCCCGTCCGCACGGCACGCGAACCGTGGCCCGCCCCAGGGGCTCCAGGGGCCGCCACCCCGCCGAAGCCGACCCCTGCCGCCACTTCACCCGAGCCGTCAGCGACTCCGGGCTCCCCGGCACCGGTGCCGTCGCCGTCGCCCCGTCCCCCCTCCGAGACCGCCGCCACGTACCCCACCCCGCCCCACGGCAGCAGCCCCTCCGCCAGGGTCGTCCGCGGAGCGTCCCGCAGGGCGCACAGTTCCTCGTACGCCGTCGTGCAGTGCGGGCACTGGGCCATGTGGGTGTGCAGGTCGGTGCTGTCGCGAGGGGTGTCCGGGCGTACCGACTCCTCGATGAGGCGGCGGAAGTCGGCGCAGCTCGGGGCGTCCGAGGCGGCGAGGCGCAGCCGCAGACAGGCCTGGGCCAGGGAGTGCAGGGCGCCCTCCGTGCCGTAGACGACATCCGTGCGGGTGAGGCCCAGGTAGTCGGCCGTGCGGGCCTCCGGTTCGGCCTCCACCAGGGCGTACCAGACCAGGCCCTGGGCGCGGGCCGGCAGGGTGTCGAAGGCGGCGAGCATGGGAGGCACCGGGCCGTCGGGCGCCCCCGTGTTCAGGAGCAGCAGGACGCTCGGGTCGAGGCCCGCCGACCGCTCGTCCCGTGCCCACGCGGCCGCCGAA
Organism: Streptomyces sp. NPDC057253; assembly: GCF_042669125.1. Classification (NCBI taxonomy): domain Bacteria; kingdom Bacillati; phylum Actinomycetota; class Actinomycetes; order Kitasatosporales; family Streptomycetaceae; genus Streptomyces; species Streptomyces sp. NPDC057253. Next base: position 19,399 of record NZ_JBHUXV010000094.1, read on the forward strand.
CGGGCCGTCAGCAGCAGGAGCCGGTGGCGCCAGGGAAGGCCGGGGTCGACCCCGCGGGCGGTCTCCCGGGCCGCGAGGGTGAAGGCCTGCGCGGCCAGCTGCCGGGCGGCGCTCTCCCCGGTCGTGCACAGCCGGGCGTAGGCCAGGACCGCGGACCGGTGGCGGGTGCGCAGCTCCAGCAGGGCCGCGTACGCCGTGGCGGTGTCGGCGCGCAGCAACTCGGTGAGACGGGCGTCGGACGCGCCCCCGTGATCCCCGGCACGTACGCCGCCCCCGGCCCCGTCGGCCCGCGCCATGCACCCTCCTCCTGACGTACCGGCCAGTCTGCGAGCGACCATAGTGAGGGAAACGGACTCCTGGGGAAAGGGTTTCTGCGAGTAACCACATGGCACCTGGAACGCCCGGTGCCCGGTGTCCCACCGGACACCGGGCACACGCGCAGGTCAGTGATGCCGACGCGTCACTCCTCGACGGTCAGGCCCTTCCGCAGCTTCACCAGCGTCCGCGACAGCAGCCGCGAGACATGCATCTGGGAGATGCCGAGTTCGTCGCCGATCTCCGACTGGGTCATGCCCGCGACGAAGCGCAGCGAGAGGATCGTGCGGTCCCGGGACGGCAGTTCGGCGATCAGGGGCTTCAGGGACGCGACGTACTCGATGCCCTCGATCCCGTGGTCCTCGTAGCCGATCCGGTCGGCCAGCGCGCCCTCGGAGTCGTCCTCCTCGGGCTGGGCGTCCAGGGAGGAGGCGGTGTACGCGTTGGACGCGGCCATGCCTTCCACGACCTCGTCCCTCGACAGTCCGAGGCGCTCGGCGAGCTCGGCCACGGTGGGGGCGCGGTCGAGCTTCTGGGCCAGTTCGTCGCCGGCCTTGGCCAGGTCGAGCCGGAGCTCCTGAAGGCGGCGCGGCACCCGCACCGACCAGGAGGTGTCCCGGAAGAAGCGCTTGATCTCGCCCACGATGGTTGGCATCGCGAAAGTGGGGAACTCCACTCCGCGACTCAGTTCGAAGCGGTCGATCGCCTTGATCAGGCCGATGGTGCCGACCTGGATGATGTCCTCCATCGGCTCACTGCGGGAGCGGAACCGGGAGGCGGCGAACTTGACCAGGGCGAGATTCAGTTCGACGAGCGTGTTGCGGACGTACGAATATTCGTGCGTGCCCTCCTCCAGCGACTCCAGTCGCGCGAAGAGGGTCTTGGAGAGGGCTCGGGCGTCCACCGCTCCCACCTCCTCGAAGGGCGGGATGTCCGGAAGCCCGGCGAGCACATCGCCTTCGCTGTCCTGCTCGATGGGATTCAGCTGTTCCGGGGGGGATGTCGACGTCGCCTGATGGGTATGCGAGGCGTCGAGCCGGGGTGACATGATGTCCTCCATCGTTCTCGGCATCTGGCTGCCGGAGCCATTCGTGCACTGCGGTGTGCGGCGCCTCCAAAGCCGGCCGTGTCGAGTTCGTGTCTCTACTAGCCCTACCCGGTTTCCCGACACGACCGCAAGTGTGTTCTGTGCGGTTATGTCCGTTTGTGGGTGATTGTTCGGGTGTCGGAGGGTGTGGAGAAGGCGTAGTGTTCGAGGGCGTCATCAGCAGCCACGACGTCGGGAGAGAGAGACGGCATGGACCGCGGGACGGTCGGCAGCGCACAGTCTGGCCGGCTTCTGGTTGAGGTGCGGCAAGAGGGCTCCAGTGCCGTCGTGACTCCGGCAGGTGAGTTGGATCACCACACGGCCGATTTGTTGCGTGAGCCACTCGAGGACTGCCTCGCCAAGGGGAAGAGCCGGCTCGTCGTCGACTGCACACGGCTGGAGTTCTGTGACTCCACCGGACTGAATGTGCTGCTGGGGGCACGGCTGAAGGCGGAGGCGGCGGGGGGTGGCGTACATCTTGTGGGCATGCTCCCGGTCGTGGCGCGGGTCTTCGAGATCACGGGGGCCGATGCGGTCTTCACCGTGCACGACACGCTGGAAGAGGCCCTGGCCGACGACGAGACCGACGGCTGAGACGCGGGCCGGGTGGCGGGCCGTGGTTCTCGCGCGTGTCCGTTCGTCTCCTCCGACCGGCACTCATCGGGTGTCACGCCCCGCGTGCCGGACATACGTCCCGAATAGAGGGGTGTTCCACCGGTCCGCTCGGGCAGGAGACATCCGTACTGACTGTTCGGTGCGCGACCATGCAGTGACGTTGTGAATCGTGAACCGGTGAATCGGTGAGGTGAAGCGCTGATGAGCACCACCCGGCCCTACCCGCCGGGCGACCGTGACCCGGAGCCCGACGCTTCCGCCGAGGTGCCGGAAGGGCCGCAGGTCCGTCGGCTGAGCTTCGACGGCGCGACTGCCGTCGTTCCGCTCGCGCGCGACTTCACCCGGGAGGCGTTGTACGCGTGGGGCTGGCTGCCGGCCGCGACGGCGGATCAGCGGGCCGCCGCGGAGGACGTCCTGCTCGTGGTGTCGGAGCTGGTGACCAACGCATGCCTGCACGCCGAGGGCCCGGACCGGTTGTGGATCTCCTGCGACCGCAAGGTCATCCGGGTCGAGGTCTCCGACAAGGGCGCGGGTCAGCCGGCTCCCCGCTCCCCGCACCGGGCCGGACGGCCCGGCGGCCACGGGATGTTCATCGTGCAGCGCCTCTGCCTGGACTGGGGAGTCGTACGCACCCCCGGTGAGACCGGCAAGACGGTATGGGCAGAACTGGGCGCCCCGGCCTGACCCCGACGGGACAGCACCGCGCCGCCACTCGCCCGTCCTGAGAAGCGGCAGCTGCGGCGCGCGCCCCGCCCGCTCAGCCCCCACCGATGCCGGCCCCCACAGTTCCGACACTTACTTTCTCTTCCTTCCTCCGGTGCCCCGGCGTACCTTGACGGCCGATCTGATGTGCCGTCAGGAAACGAGTAAGGGGAGCGGAACCGTGTCGTACCCGAAACGAACCGCCGCGTTCGCGTCCGTCGCGGCCCTGGCCGGCTCGGCGGTGCTGATGACCGCCCCCGCTGTCCATGCCGAGGTCGTGAACGTCAACTACCAGTGCAAGACCCCGATCGGCGACAAGAGCGCCGTCTCGCCCATCGACATCAAGGGCGTCAAGAGCGGCAGCGGATACAAGATCACCATGTCCTGGCAGAAGGGCGTCTCCTCCAGCCCGGTCGACCTCGGCAAGGGTGCGATGAACCCGAGCGCCACCATCAAGCTGGGCGGCGCGGACAGCGGCACGTTGAACGTGACGGGCCCGGCGAACCAGGCGGTCGTCCCCGCCAACACCCCCATCAAGATCAACGACCTGACCGGGACGTACACCCCGAAGAAGTCCGGCAAGGTCACCTTCACCGCGGGCGTGCTCACCATCAAGGCGCTCGGCACGACCACCACCTGCACACCGACCAACAGCCCCGGCGCCTCGCTCACCCTGGACGTCACCGCCGCCTCGGGCTCCTCCGGCGGCACCGGCTCCTCCGGCGGCACCCAGAGCGACAGCGGCACCGGCGGCGCCCTCCCGCAGACCGGCCCCGAGGACTCGGCCATCGCCCTCGGCACGCTCGGCGGCACCGTGCTGCTCGCGGGCGCGGCGGGCGCGTTGTGGCTGACCCGGCGCAACCAGGCGGCCCGCGTGCGCCGCTGAATCCGTACGACAGCTGGAGCCGCCCATGTCGTCCGCGTCCGCCGCCCGTGCCCTGCCCCTCGGCCTCGCCCTCTCCCTGCCCCTGCTGGTCCTGCTGGGGCCCGCCCCCGCGGCCCGCGCCGCCGACGGATGGTCCCTCGCGCCCGCCGGCGGCGGCCGGCCCGCCTTCTACGCCGAGGGCGCGCCGGGCACGGCCGTCCAGGACACGGTGTCGGTGACCAACCCGGGCAGCCGGCCGGTCACCGTACGGCTGTCCGGCGCCGCCTTCGCGCGCGCCACCGTCCGCGTCCCGGCCCGCACCCGCGCCGACGTCCCCTTCACGGTGACCGTCCCGGACCGCGACCGCAGCACCCGGATCGTCGCGCGCGACAGCACCGACGGAACCGCAGGCACCCGGAGCGTCCCGCTCCACCTGCGCTCGACCGCCCCCGAGCTGACCGCCCTGACCGTCGAGCACGTCTCGGTCCACGCCGACCGCATCACCTACGAGCTCGTCAACCGCGGTACGACCCCCCTCACCCCGCGACTCGCCGTGCACGCCGACGGCGTCCTCGGCACCCTCCTCGACCGCGCCCCCCGCACCCTGCCCGTCCGCCTCCCGCCCGGAGCCCGCCTGAAGCTCACCGAGCCCTGGCCGGACCCACCCGCCCTGGACGCGGTCGACGTCCGGCTCACGGTGACCGCGGCCGGCGGCGCCCACGACACCGCCGGCGCGTCCGCACGGTTCGTGCCCTGGAGCGGGGTGGCGGCGACCGCGGCGGCGGTGGCGGCCGGCGGCGCCTGCTTCGCCGTACGCCGTCGAAGGCGTCGTACGACCGACCGCGCGCCCTCGGAAGTCCCGCGTGCGGAAGCCGAGTTGACGGGAGCGACGACGTGAACCGGAAGCTTCGGGCCGCGGTGCTGGTGGCGGTGCTCGCGCTGCTGCTCGCGCCCCTGGCCGGGACCGCGAGCGCGGCCGACCGGCCGAGTGTGAAGCTGTCCAAGTCCCAGGCAGGGACCGGGGGTTCGATCACGGTCAGCGGCAGCGGCTGGCGGGAGCGGACGCTGCTGATGATCCTGATCTGCGGACAGGCCGTGCCCTCGCGCGGGGTGCCCGGGGGCACCAACTCCTGTGCCAACGCGGACGGCAGGGCCGTCACCACCGACGCGAAGGGCGGCTTCAGCAGGCGACTGCCGGTGTCCGAACCGCCCGTTCCCTGCCCCTGCGTGGTGCACGTGGCCACGGTGACCGGCGCGAAGGCCGAGGCCGACGCGATCTTCCAGGTGGCCGGGCACGCCGTGGAGCCGCTGCCCGCCGACACCTCCGGCGGGCGGCTGTCCGTCCTCACCGACACCGACCTGGACGGCGGCGGCGGTCTGCTGACCTGGTTCGGGGCACCTCCCGCCCGCACCCTCGTCTTCACCGTGGGCAACGTCGGCACCTCCGACGTCAGGAACCCCGTCTTCCAAGTCGGCACCGCACACGGCGTGTTCGCCCCGCAGTGGGACGAACAGCAGTGGCGCGGCACGATCAGGCCGGGCGGCAAGGCCCGGATCCAACTGCCCGTCGAACTCTCGGGCGGCGCGCACGGCGACTACACCGTGTCGCTGAAGTACGGCGGCAAGGTGCTCGCCGAGCAGCCCTGGGGCGTGGGCCGGCCCTGGGGCGTGACGCTGTTCTGGATCCTGGTCTGCCTGGTCGTGCCCGCGGCGCTGTTCCGCGTCGGCATGGCGGTGGTGGACCGGGTGCGGCCGCGGCCGGCCGGAGGGATCCGGCACCGCGGTCTGCGCCTGCCCGAACTCGCCCTGCGCCTGCCGGGGTTCAAGCCCTCCACGGCCGCGCACGCGGCACCTCCCGCTTCCACCCTGCCGTGGTTCACCCCGGACGCCGATCCGGGCACGGCCGGTGGTCGGCTCTCCGCACCGCACCACGACAGCCCGACGAGTCCTCCGACTCCCACCAGAGAGGGATCCACGTGAGCATGCGAAGGAGAGTCCCACCGGCCGCCGGGCCGAGAAGAGCGGGCGCGGCCGGTGCGGCCCTCGCGCTGGTCGGGGCGGGCGTGGCGCTCGGCCTCGCCGCCGGGCCCGCCCAGGCCGCCGAGGTGTCGTTCGCGACCCGCTGTGTGCCGCCCGCGGGCGTCGGGCTCGACCCCGTCGAGGGCACCACCAAGGTCGAGATCACCGCGCCGGCCACGGCGAAGGTCGGCGACGAGATCGACGTGGTGTGGAAGTTCACCCAGGCCGCCTCCAAGAACCCGGACATCATCGACCTGCCCGCGAACTCGGTCCAGCCGACCGGCACCCTGAAGGCGGCCGGTGCGCAGAGCGCCGACATCGCCATGACCGGGCCGCGCGAGAACCCCGCGATCCCCAAGGGCGGCGACATGGTGCTGTCCGACATGAAGGGCACGCTGAAGCTGACGGCGGCCGGGGAGCTGACGCTGACACCGGGTGCGTACACGGTGAACGCGATGGGGACGAACACGGTGTGCACGCCGACGGGGACCGTGCCGACGGGGGCGACGCTGAGCGTGGCCCAGGGCGACGGGACATCGACGCCCACGCCGGACCCGACCGACACCGACACCGGCACCCCGACCCCGACGCCGACCCCCACCGACACGGACACCGGGAGCCCGACCCCGAGCGCCACCGAGTCCTCCGGTGACGGCCAGACCGACTTCACCGGCAAGGCGGTCGCCATCCCCTACACCTGCCAGTCACCCCTGGGCGAGAAGAAGGCGACCTCCGAGATCCAGATCAACGCCAAGAAGGACGGCGGCAGTTACGGCATCACCGTGCAGTTCAAGAACTCCCCGATGGACAGCCCGGCCGACATCCCCGCGGACTCCGTGAAGCCCTCCATGGAGGTCACCCTGGGCGGCGCCGACACCGGTTCGGTCTCCGTCGAGGGGCCCACCAACTCCGCGCCCATCAAGTCCGGCGACCCGATCGAGATCCCCGACATGACGGGCACGTACAAGCCGGGGGCCACGGGGGAGTCGACGCTGTCGCCGGGTGTCCTGACAATCAAGGCTCTGGGCACGACGACCACCTGCACGCCGGACAAGACGGAGGCCTCCCTCACCCTCACCACGGAGGAACAGGAGGGCGGCGCGTCCGGCGGGACTTCAGGCTCGGGCGGCACGTCAGGCACCGGCGGCTCCTCGACGAGCGGCGGCCTGGCGGCCACGGGCGCGGACGACCACGGGGCCCTGAAGGCACTGGGCCTGGTGGCGGGCACGGCGGTGCTATTGGGGGCGGCCGTGTTCACGTTCATGCCCGGGAGAAGGGCACGGTAGCCGACCTCAGGGGCGCGGGGAACCGCGCACGGCACGTGAAACCGACGGGGCCGCCGCAATCCACCCGGATCGCAGCGGCCCTGTCAGTTCAAGCCGGACTACTAGCGAACGTCCCCCATGAGGGCCTTCACCTTCCGTCGGTACATCCACACCGCGAACCCCGCGAGCGCGGCGAGCGCGGCCTCACCGAAGACGGCAGTCGTCCCGCTGAGGTCGACCCCCGCGATCGCCGGGTTGGACAGCAGGCTGGTGATCGAGTCGCCCGCGGTCACCGCGAGGAACCAGACGCCCATCATCTGCGAGGCGTACTTCGCGGGAGCCATCTTCGTCGTCACCGACAGACCCACCGGGGACAGGCACAGCTCACCCACGGTCTGGATGAAGTAGATGCCCACCAGCCACATCGGGCTGACCGCGGTGCCGTTGGCCGCCATGGCGATCGGGATCAGGAAGAAGAAGAACGAGACACCGATCAGGACCAGGCCCATCGCGAACTTCACGATGGTGCTGGGCTCCTTGCCCTTGCGGTTCAGCCACACCCACAGCCAGGCGAAGACCGGGGCCAGCGCCATGATGAACAGCGGGTTCAGCGATTGGTACCAGGAGGTCGGGAAGTCGAAGCCGAGCAGCGAGCCCGCCGTCTTCTGGTCGTTCGAGCCGAACGCCTGGACGGTGGACGCGCCCTGGTCGTAGATCATCCAGAACACGGCGGCCGCGACGAAGAACCAGATGTAGCCGGACATCTTCGACTGCTCGGCGGCCGTCAGCTCCTTGTCCCGCTTGATGCGCAGCAGCACACCCGCGGGGACGACCAGACCGATGACGGTGAGCGGGATCATCGCCCAGTTCAGCGTGAAGTGGCCGGTGAAGCCGACGACGCCGTAGAAGACGGTCGCGGCGATCACCCAGAACAGGCCCTTGCGCAGCCAGGCCGCGCGCTCCTCGGCCGCCAGCGGCTTGGGGACGACGCTGCTGGCCGGGCTCAGGTTGCGGGTGCCGATCAGGAACGCGGCCAGACCGATCGCCATGCCGACCGCGGCCATGCCGAAGCCGAGGTGCCAGCTGACCTCCTGGCCGACGGTGCCGATGGCCAGCGGGGCGAAGAAGGCACCGGCGTTGATGCCCATGTAGAAGATCGTGAAGCCGCCGTCGCGGCGGGGGTCGTCCGGGCCGTCGTAGAGGTGGCCGACCATCGTCGAGATGTTGGCCTTGAGCAGGCCGGAACCGGCCGCGACCAGCGCCAGGCCCGCGAAGAACGGTGCCTGGCCGCCGGGCAGCGCCAGCGTGAGGTGACCAGCCATGATCGTGACGGCGGCGATGGCCACCGTCTTGCGGGGACCCCAGACGCGGTCGCCGAGCCAGCCGCCGGGCATGGCGAGCAGATAGACCATCGCCGAGTAGACGGAGACGATCACGGTGGTGGTCGCCAGGTCCATGGCGAGGCCGCCGCCCATGCTGCCCTTGCCGGCGTCGGGGCCGCCGGAGAGCAGGTAGACGGTGAGCAGGGCCTTCATGCCGTAGTAGGAGAACCGCTCCCACATCTCGGTCATGAAGAGTGTGGCCAGTCCGCGGGGGTGGCCGAAGAAGGTCTTCTCGGAACCGGGGGTGCCCGGTGTCACCGAGTCCTTCGTCAGGCTGGACGCCATGGTCGTTCCTTGCTGGTGGGGGTTACCGCACACAAATGAGACCTTTGGCGACAGATGCGCGCCAAAGGTCCCCACGTTGCGACAGGCTTCGATTCACCATACGGCAGGACTGTGCCGGAAATGGAAGGACTTGAGACCTGAATCACAGGTGATGATGGAACCATACACTCGGTTTCTAAGGTCCCTACACGATTGGCACCCCACACTCACAGGTTCGCCCCAGAATCGTGAAAGGTAAGAATCACGCGGTTGCGATCACACCCCAGCATCTGTCAAGAGCGGTCTACCATCAGCTCATGACCCGTGTACTGCTCGCCGAGGACGATGCGTCCATTTCGGAGCCGCTGGCCCGCGCCCTGCGCCGGGAAGGGTACGAGGTCGAGGTGCGTGAGGACGGCCCCACCGCACTCGACGCCGGAATGCAGGGCGGCATCGACCTGGTCGTGCTCGACCTGGGTCTGCCCGGCATGGACGGCCTCGAGGTGGCCCGCCGACTGCGCGCCGAGGGCCACGCCGTACCGATCCTCATCCTGACCGCACGGGCCGACGAGGTGGACACCGTCGTCGGTCTCGACGCGGGCGCCGACGACTACGTCACCAAGCCCTTCCGGCTCGCCGAGCTGCTGGCCCGGGTCCGGGCGCTGCTGCGGCGCGGGGCCGCGGAGCCGGCCCAGCCGCCCGCCACCCACGGGGTGCGCATCGACGTCGAGTCCCACCGCGCCTGGATGGGCGACGAGGAACTCCAGCTCACCGCCAAGGAGTTCGACCTGCTGCGGGTGCTGGTGCGGGACGCCGGACGGGTGGTGACGCGCGACCAGCTGATGCGCGAGGTCTGGGACACCACGTGGTGGTCGTCGACCAAGACGCTGGACATGCACATCTCCTGGCTGCGCAAGAAGCTGGGCGACGACGCGGCCAACCCGCGGTACATCGCGACGGTACGAGGCGTGGGCTTCCGCTTCGAGAAGAGCTGAACCCCGGCCCCACGTGTAGCAGGTAAGAGGACATGCGCCGTCGACTGATCCAGTCCACGCTCGCCGTGGTGCTCGTGGTGATCGCCGTCTTCGGCGTCTCCCTCGTCATCGTCGAGACCCGCACCATCAGCAACAGCGCCCAGGAGCGGGTGGATTCCGAGGCGATCCGGCTGGCCGGGATCGTGGACAGCCGGTTGTTCGCCGCGGAGGACGTCACCGCGGAGATCCTGCGCGACCAGGTCGGGCCTGACCGCTACGCCGTGATCCGGATCTCCGGGAAGCCGCCGATCGAGGTCGGCGCCCGGCCCTCCGGTGAGGTCATCAGCTCCACCGAGAAGGGCGAGGAGGGCGAGACGGTCACCGTGCAGGAGCCGCGCTCCTCGGTGACCCGGGAGGTCGGCCGGACGCTCCTGATCATCGGCCTGGTGGCGCTGCTCGCGGTGATCGCGGCGGTGCTGCTCGCCATCCGGCAGGCCAACAAGCTGGCCTCGCCGCTCACCGACCTCGCCGAGACCGCGGAACGCCTCGGCTCCGGCGACCCGCGGCCCCGGCACAAGCGCTACGGCGTCCCCGAGCTGGACCGGGTCGCCGATGTGCTGGACTCCTCCGCCGAGCGCATCGCGCGCATGCTCACGGCGGAACGGCGGCTGGCCGCGGACGCCTCGCACCAGCTCCGTACGCCGCTGACCGCGCTGTCGATGCGCCTGGAGGAGATCACCCTCACCGACGATCCGGACACGGTGAAGGAGGAGGCGAACGTCGCGCTGACCCAGGTGGAGCGGCTGACCGACGTGGTCGAGCGGCTGCTGACCAACTCCCGTGATCCGCGCGCCGGAAACGCCGTCACCTTCGACCTCGACGAGGTCATCCAGCAGCAGCTCGCGGAGTGGCGGCCGGCGTACCGCAGTGCGGGGCGGGCGATCGTCAGCTCCGGCAAACGGCACCTCACGGCGGTCGGTACGCCGGGAGCGGTCGCGCAGGTCCTGGCCGCGCTGATCGAGAACTCCCTCATGCACGGCGGCGGCACGGTGGCCCTGCGCACCCGCGTCACCGGCAACCAGGCGGTCATCGAAGTCACCGACGAGGGTCCCGGCGTCCCCGCCGACCTCGGCGCCCGCATCTTCGAGCGCACGATCAGCGGCCGCAACTCCACGGGCATCGGCCTCGCGGTCGCCCGGGACCTCGCGGAGGCGGACGGCGGCCGCCTGGAGATGCTCCAGGCCCAGCCCCCGGTCTTCGGCCTGTTCCTGTCCCGCACCCCACTGAAGTCACCACTGGCGGACGAGGACGAGCCCACGGTTCGGTGAGGCGAGCTGCGCTGCTTGAGCGGTGACGGGTCGGTGGGAGCCGGTTGCTCTGCGGGTGCGGGCCGGTGGGGGCTGGCGTTTTTGCGCAGTTCCCCGCGCCCCTAAAAGCGTCGTCCCCGCGGCCCTGAAAGCCGAACGTCGGGCTCCCTGAACGTCACAGGACGCGCTGGCGGGGCCTGAGCTTCCTGGCTGCTGCCTGTTCCGCTTCCTCCAGGAAGGATTCCGCGCTGGCCACGGCCTCGCGGGCCGGGAGGGTCTTGAAGACCCAGCTGCGGTAGGACCAGAAGCGGAACAGGGTCGCGATGCCGATGCCGAGGAACTTGAAGATGTTGCTCTGGAGCGGGCTGTCCCAGCCGAAGCCGTAGGTCGCGGCGTACAGGATGCCGTTCTCGATGACCAGGCCGACCGCGCTGAACAGCAGGAACAGGGTCAGTTCCTTGGTGCGGCCGCTCTTGTCGCGGTCACGGTAGGTGAAGTACCGGAACCCGACGTAGTTGAAGGCGATCGCCACCACCGTGGCGATGACGCTCGCGCGGACCACCGGAAGGTCGGTGAGATGCCGGACGAGGTTGAAGACGAGGAGGTTGACGAGCAGACCCGCACCGCCGACCGCACCGAATTTCGCGACCTCGTGCACGATCCTTCGCAGCCCTGAGGAACCATGTCCCATGGTTGTACAGTCCCCCAGTCGGGTCGGTCAGTCGAGTGATTTCGTCAACTCAGCCATGCTAACCATCCCCCGTACCAGTTGCCTGTGGATGACCTCACAACAGAGAAACAAGCTGGTAAGAGGACCAGTAAGAGGCGCGGAATCCGGCCGCCGTGGCGCGACCGATACCCTGGGGTCGTGACGTTCCCGGTAGTCGGCATGGTCGGCGGAGGCCAGCTCGCTCGTATGACACACGAGGCAGGCATCCCGCTCGGCATCAGGTTCAAGCTCCTCAGTGACACCCCTCAGGATTCCGCGGCGCAGGTGGTGAGCGATGTCGTCATCGGCGACTATCGCGACCTCGACACGCTCCGCGAGTTCGCGAAGGGCTGCGACGTGATCACCTTCGATCACGAACACGTCCCCACCGAGCACCTCAGGGCCCTGGAGGCGGACGGCATCCCCGTCCGCCCCGGCCCCGACGCGCTCGTGCACGCCCAGGACAAGGGCGTGATGCGGGCGCGGCTCGACGCGATCGGCGTGCCGTGCCCACGGCACCGGATCGTGAGCGACCCGGCGGACGTGGCCGCGTTCGCCCGCGAAGGCCTTGCTGAAGGCGCCGAGGGCGACGGCTTCCCCGTCGTCCTCAAGACCGTCCGCGGCGGCTACGACGGCAAGGGCGTGTGGGTCGTGGACTCCGTCGAGGAGGCCGCCGACCCCTTCCGGGCCGGTGTCCCGGTCCTCGCCGAGGAGAAGGTCGACTACGTCCGCGAGCTCGCCGCCAATGTCGTACGGTCGCCGCACGGCCAGGCCGTCGCCTACCCGGTCGTCGAGTCCCAGCAGGTGAACGGCGTCTGCGACACCGTGATCGCCCCGGCGCCCGACCTCGACCGGGCGCTCGCGCTCAAGGCCGAGGAGATGGCCCTGAGCATCGCCAAGGAACTGGACGTCGTCGGCCACCTCGCCGTCGAGCTGTTCCAGACCCGCGACGGCCGCATCCTCGTCAACGAACTCGCGATGCGCCCGCACAACTCCGGCCACTGGTCGATGGACGGCGCGATCACCAGCCAGTTCGCCAACCACGTCCGCGCGGTCCTGGACCTCCCGCTCGGCGACCCCCGCCCCCGCGCGAAGTGGACCGTCATGGTCAACGTCCTCGGCGGCGACTTCCCCGACATGTACTCCGCGTACCTGCACTGCATGGCCCGCGACCCCCAGCTGAAGATCCACATGTACGGCAAGGACGTGAAGCCCGGCCGCAAGGTGGGCCACGTCAACACCTACGGCGACGACCTGGACGACGTTCTCGAACGCGCACGTCACGCTGCCGGCTACCTGAGAGGCACGATCACCGAATGAGCCCCGTTGTAGGCATCGTCATGGGGTCGGACTCCGACTGGCCCGTCATGGAGGCCGCCGCCCAGGCCCTCGACGAGTTCGAGATCGAGTACGAGGTCGACGTCGTCTCCGCGCACCGCATGCCGCGCGAGATGATCGCGTACGGCGAGCAGGCGGCCGAGCGCGGCCTGAAGGTGATCATCGCGGGCGCCGGGGGAGCCGCCCACCTCCCGGGCATGCTCGCCTCCGTCACCCCGCTTCCCGTCATCGGCGTCCCGGTCCCGCTGAAGTACCTCGACGGCATGGACTCGTTGCTCTCCATCGTGCAGATGCCGGCCGGCGTCCCCGTCGCGACCGTCTCCGTCAGCGGCGCCCGCAACGCCGGTCTGCTCGCGGCCCGCGTCCTCGCCGCCCACGACGAGGAACTCCTCGGCCGGATGCGGGAGTTCCAGCAGGAGCTCAACGACCAGGCCACCGAGAAGGGCAAGCGCCTGCGCTCCAAGGTCGAGGGCTCCAACGGCTTCGGCTTCGGCAAGTGACGGCCGCGGACCGGCTGGAGACGGCCCGGGAACTCCTGCGCGAGTTCCCGGTCGTGGACGGCCACAACGACCTCCCGTGGGCCCTGCGCGAACAGGTCCGCTACGACCTCGACGCCCGGGACATCGCCACCGACCAGTCCGCCCACCTGCACACCGATCTGGCCCGGCTCAGGTCCGGCGGGGTCGGCGCGCAGTACTGGTCGGTGTACGTCCGCTCGGACCTGCCCGAGGCGGTGCCGGCGACCCTGGAACAGATCGACTGCGTACGGCAGTTGCAGGCGCGGTACGCCGACACGCTGCGGCCCGCGCGCACCGCCGCGGACATGGAGGCGGCGCGCGGGGAAGGCCGTATCGCCTCCCTCATGGGCGCCGAGGGCGGCCACTCCATCGCCAACTCCCTCGCGACGCTACGCGCGTTGTACGCGCTCGGCGTCCGCTACATGACCCTCACCCACAACGACAACGTGGACTGGGCGGACTCGGCGACCGACGAGCCCGGCGTCGGGGGCCTGTCGGCGTTCGGCCGCGAGGTCGTGCGGGAGATGAACCGCGAGGGCATGCTCGTGGACCTCTCGCACGTGGCGGCGACGACCATGCGGGACGCGCTGGACGCGACGAGCGCGCCGGTGATCTTCTCGCACTCCTCCGCGCGAGCCGTGTGCGACCACCCGCGCAACGTCCCGGACGACGTCCTGGAACGCCTCCCCGCCAACGGCGGCATGGCGATGGTGACCTTCGTGCCGAAGTTCGTCCTCCAGGCCGCGGTCGACTGGACGGCCGCCGCCGACGAGAACATGCGCGAGCACGGCTTCCACCACCTCGCCACCACCCCGGAGGCGATGAAGGTGCACCGCGCCTTCGAGGAGCACCACCCGCGCCCGGTCGCCACGGTCGCGACGGTCGCCGACCACCTCGACCACATGCGCGAGGTGGCGGGCGTCGACCACATCGGCATCGGCGGCGACTACGACGGCACGGCCTTCACCCCCGACGGCCTGAGCGACGTCTCCGGCTACCCGAACCTCGTCGCGGAACTCCTGGACCGCGGCTGGTCCCGCCCCGACCTGGCCAAGCTGACCTGGCAGAACGCGGTACGGGTACTGGGCGCTGCGGAGGACGTGTCCCGCGACCTTCAGGTCACGCGGGGCCCGTCGAACGCGACCCTCGCCGCACTCGACGGCTGAGCGTCCAGGGCGGGGTAGTCGGTGTAGCCGTCCGCCCCGCCCACGTACATCAGGTAGCGGTCCCGCACGGGGTTGAGCGGTGCGCCGACGCGCAGCCGGGTCACCAGATCCGGGTTGGCGAGGAACGGCCGGCCGAGGGCGACCAGATCGGCGCCCGCGGCCAGCATCCCGTGCGCGGCCCGGGTGACGTCCTCGGTGGTGAGGCCGGGCAGGACCGGGTTGCCGATCAGGGTGCCGGGCCAGTCGGCGCGGATCCGGCGGTACCAGCGGGTCTCCGGGTCGGCGTGGACGACGTGCAGGTAGGCCGGGTCCAAGTCCCGCAGCCGGTCGAGAAGTGCCGGGTAGAGGGCGTCGGTGTCGTCCTCCAGGACGCCGTTGACCGTGCTCGCCGGGGAGATCCGTACGCCCACCCGGTCGGCGCCGATCGCGTCGGCCACCGCCTCGGTCACCTCCGCCGTGAACCGCACCCGGCGCCGCACGGAACCGCCGTACCCGTCCGTCCTGCGGTTGGTGTTCCCGGCGAGGAACTGGTGCAGCAGATGCCCGTTGGCCGAGTGCACCTCCACCCCCTCGAAGCCCGCGTCCACGGCCCGGCGGGCGGCCGCGGCGAAGTCGGCGACGGTGGCCCGGATGTCGTCGGCGGTCATCTCCCTCGGCACGACCGCCGGCCGGTGTCCGCCGGGGGTGAAGATCGTCTCCGGCAGCGGTACGGGGGAGGGCGCCACCGGCGTCAGGCCCGTGGTGTCCGGATGGCTCACCCGGCCGCCGTGCTGGAGCTGGAGGAACATCCGCCCGCCTGCCGACCGGACGGCCCCGGTCACCCTGCGCCACCCCGCCATGTGCCGGTCGGTGTGGATCGCGGTGATGTTCGGGTACGTCTGCCCGACCGCGTTCGGCGTCGCGGCCTCGCCGATGATCAGGCCGGCGGAGGCGCGCTGGGCGTAGTAGGCGGTCATCAGGTCGGTCGGGGTGCCGTCGGGGTCCGCGCGGTTGCGGGTCAGGGGGGCCATGACGAGGTGGTGGGGGAGGACGAGGCGGCCGAGTCGGGCCGGTGCCAGGAAGTCGGTCGTCGGCGTCATGGGCGTACCGTAGAACCTCACATCGATGTCAGATTCAAGCCCGAGGGGGCCGCGTGCGGATCGGTGAACTGGCCCGGCGTACCGCCGTGAGCGAGCGGTCGCTGCGCTACTACGAGGAACAGGGCCTGCTGACGGCCGACCGCACCCCGGGCGGCCACCGGGACTACCCGGAGGCCGCGGTCGACCGGGTCGTGCGCATCCAGGAGCTGTTCGCGGCCGGACTGCACAGCGCCCGGATCGCCCAGCTCCTGCCCTGCATGCGGGACACCGACGGCGGCCCCTCGGCCGTCGCGACCCCGCGTCTGATCGCCGACCTCACGGCGGAACGCGACCGCATCGACCGCACGATCGCCGACCTCCTGCGCTCCCGGGACACCCTGGACGAGGTGATCGAGGCGGCCAGGCGCGCCTAGGCCCCGGCCCGTGCGCGGTGGCCCCGAGTCGGCTCCGGAGCGTACCCCCGAACGCCCCGCCCACCAGGAAGCCCCCCGCGCTCCGTGCGACGGTGACCGTACGGCGATCAGGAAGATCACGACGTACGGAGCCCGTCATGGCAGACCTCCAGGACGAACTGCAGCCCCCGGCCGAGCTGGGAGAGCTGCCCCAGCTCTTCGGGGCCGTGCCGGGGCTGTACACCCCCGTCTCCGACCCGGACGGCGAGCCCCTGGAGCGCGCCCGCGCCATCCTCGCCGCGCACCCCGTCGCCGACGGCTACAGCGGACTGCCCTGGGCCCTGAGGCACCTGCCCTGGTTCGACCTGGAACTCGGCGAGAGCGCCGTGGACACGGATGTGCCGCGGCTCAGGGAGGGGCACGTGGGCGCTCTGCTGTGGTCGCTGCACCTGCCCGAGGGACTCGACGGGGACCGGGCGGTGGGAGCCACGCTGGAGCAGCTCGACCTGGTCAAGACGGTCGTCCGCAACCATCCCGAGGGCCTGCGCCTTGCGCGTACGGCGGGCGAGACCACCGACGCCCACAACTGCGGCCGCGCCGCCGTCCTGCTCGGCCCGGCCGGTGCCGCCGCCCTCGGCGACTCGCTCGGCATCCTGCGCTCCCTGCACGCCCTCGGACTGCGGGCCCTCACCCTGTCCGGGGTGTCCTGGGCGAGCGAGGCGGGGCTGACCCGGTTCGGCGAGGAAGTGCTGCGCGAGATGAACCGGCTCGGAGTCCTCGCCGACCTCTCCGGCGCCTCCGAGGCCACCATCCGGCGGGTCCTCGCGGTCTCCAAGGCGCCCGTGCTGTTCACCCGCTCCGCCGCCCGCGCCCTGCGCCCGCACCCCGCCAACCTCCCCGACGACCTGCTCGCCGAGGTGGGCGCCGCCAAGGGACTGTGCATGGTGCCGCTGACCGCCGAGCAGACCGGCCCGACGGTCCGGGACGTCGCCGACCACCTCGACCGGGTGCGCGCGGTCGCGGGCGCCGAGTGCGTGGGACTGTCCGGCACCTACGACGCCGGGACCGCCCACCCGCAGGAGCTCGGCGACGCGTCCTGCTATCCGCACCTCGTCGCCGAGCTGCTGCGCCGCGGCTGGGAGGAGATCGACCTCGCGCTGCTGACCTGGGGCAACGTCCAGCGGGTGCTGCGTGAGTCCGACTTCACCGCGCGGGCGGCACAGCAGCGCCGGGAGCCGTCCACGGCGAGGATCGCCGAACTGGACGGCTAGCCGGGCCTACAGCGGGTCGATCCGGCACAGGCAGAACGGATGCCCCGCCGGATCCGCGTACACCCGGAAGTCCTCCTTGTCCTCTGCGTGCAGCGGCCGCGCACCCAGCTCCAGCACCTTGGCCTCCGCCGCGTCGATCTCCTCCCAGGTGCTGCCGGCCTCGAGGTCGAGGTGGAACTGCTGGGAGTTGCGGTCGGCGCGCGGCCACTCCGGTGGGGTGAACCCCGGCGCGCTCTGGAAGGCCAGCCGGGGCCCGGCGGGGACCCGCAGGACGACCCAGTCGGGGTCGTCGTCCTCCGGGGTGCCGCCCACGATGCCCGCGTAGAAGCGGGCGAGCGCGCGGGGGTCCGGGCAGTCGAGCACGACGGAACGGAAGCGGGCGACGGTCACGGGTCTCCTCCTGGTCGGACGGGGTTCAGCAGGCGCAGAGGCAGAACGGGTGCCCAGCCGGGTCCGCGTACACACGGAAGCCGCGGGAGCGGTCCTCGGTGTCCAGCGGCCTGGCCCCGAGCGTCAGCACCTCCTGCTCGGCCGCGTCCAGGTCCTGGACGGTCAGGTCCAGGTGGAACTGCTGCGAGGCGTCGGGGGCGGGCCACTTCGGCGGTACGAATCCGGGGGCGGCCTGGAAGGCCAGCGACTGTCCGCCGGGGACCTTGAGGTCCACCCAGTCGCCCTCGCCCTCGATGCTGCCGCCGAGGACACCGGCGTAGAAACCGGCGAGCGCGCGGGGGTCGGGACAGTCGAGTACGACGGTTCCGAGTTCGGCGATGGCCATGGCTTCCTCCTTGAAGCGGGGTTACCTGTAGAGCCGGGTAACCAGTAACGGTTACCGCATGCTCCCGTATGGGGAGTAACGTCGCAAGGGAATTCACGAGGTAGGTAGCGTGCAGCCATGAGTGAGCGATCGCCCGCGCCCGGGGGGCTGGCCCTGGTCCAGTCCCTCGTCAACACGCTCGACCTGGAGTCGGGGGCGGACGCGCTGGAGACGGCGGAGGGGCGGGCGCGGTTCGCACTCACCGAGGGCGAGGCTGCCGGGGCCCGGGAGCTGCGCGAGTCGCTGCGGGTCGCCCTGCTGGCGCACGCCGGGCACCCGCCGCACCGGTCCGTGACGCCCTTGGGGGAACTGCTCGCGGCGGCGCCCCTGCTGGTGACGGTCTCCACGGCCGACGGCGCGGCCGCCCTCGCCCCCGCCGACACCCGGCCCCTGCTCTCCCGCGTCGCCGCCGCCGTCGCCGAGTCGCTGGTCGCGGGCACCTGGACCCGGCTGAAGGCCTGCGAGGCCGTGGACTGCCACTGGGCGTACTACGACCGAAGCCCGGCGGGACGGGGGCGGTGGTGCTCGATGCAGGTGTGCGGGGCCCGGGCGAAGATGCGGCGGTACCGGGCGAGGGGGTGAGCGCGGGGACGGCTGGGTCACCTGCGGTACGGCGGGCTCGGACACCGTGGGTGTCGGGGGCGGGGCCGGCATCGTCATCGCAGGTGCCGAGCGGACCGGCGCCGAGCGGACCGGCCGGGGGACAGGGAGCGGCGGCGCGGTGGTGGCACAGTGGGCAGAGTGACGGGTGTCATCCCCAACTCCTTGGAAAGCGGTTCCCGAAATGTGGTGGGGGTGTGGAGAATGGACGCGAACGCCGCTCCGGCCGACC
>NZ_JBHUXV010000095.1:0-38153 GCF_042669125.1 Streptomyces sp. NPDC057253
GTGTGACCTTGCGTCACACGCCCCCTCCTCCCGTGGATCCAGTGGTTGTCACGGGTTGCCGTAGTAGGCGTCGGGTCCGTGTTTGCGGGTGTAGTGGCGGGCGAGCAGGTGCGGGGGCGGCGGTGAGGTCGGGGACAGGGACAGGGTGTGCAGGGCGATGTCGGCGACGGCCTCGCAGATGATCGCGTGTTCCAGGGACTTGCGGGCGGTCGCACCCCAGGTGAAGGGGCCGTGGTTGGCGACCAGCGCGGCGGGGACCTCGATCGCCTTCTGGTCGTCCTCCTTGAGCAGGTCCACGATCACGCGGCCGGTGTTGTACTCGTAGTCCTTCGCGCACTGTTCGGCGGTCAGGTCCGGGGTGACGGGGATGGGCCCGTTGAAGGTGTCGGCGTGGGTGGTGCCCAGCACCGGGATGTCGCGGCGGGCCTGGGCGAAGGCCACCGCACGGGTGGAGTGGGTGTGGGTGACTCCGCCGATCGACGGGAACGCCAGATACAGACAGCGGTGGGTCTCGGTGTCGGTGGAGGGCCGCAGGTCGCCGTCGACGACCGCCCCGTCGGACAGCCGTACCGTCACCAGGTGGTCGATGGTCAGGTCCTCGTACGGCACTCCCGAGGGCTTGATGACGAACACCCCGGCCTCACGGTCGACACCGCTCACATTGCCCCAGGTCAGGGTCGCCAGGCCGACCTGCGGAATGGCCAGGTTGGCGTCCAGCACCTCCTGCCGCAGGCCGTCACGCACCTGCATCACAGCGCCTGCGCCAGACGGTGGTAGGCGGCGTTCCACCTGATCTCCTTGGCGAACTGCTCGGTGCTGGTGTTCTGGTCGATGGTGAGGAGTTCCACGCCGGTCATGGCCGCGTAGTCGGTGAGGGTCTCCAGGTCGACGGCCGAGCTGAGGACGGTGTGGTGCGGGGCGCCGGCCAGCAGCCAGCTCTCGGCGGACTCGGCGAGCGAGGGCTGCGGCTTCCACACGGCACGGGCGACGGGCAGGCGGTGCAGGGGTTCGCTGGGGGCGATGACGTCGACGGCGTTCGCGGTCAGGCGGAAGCGGTCGCCGAGGTCGGAGAGGCCGACGACGACGGCCGGGCCCTCGGCGGCGTTGAAGACCAGGCGGACCGGGTCCTCACGGCCGCCGATGGACAGCGGGTGTATCTCGCAGCTGGGCCGGTTGGCCGCGATCGACGGGCAGACCTCCAGCATGTGGGCGCCGAGCACGCGGGGGGTGCCGGGGCCGAGGTGGTAGGTGTAGTCCTCCATGAAGGAGGTGCCGCCGGGCAGCCCGGCCCCCATCAGCTTCATCACCCGCAGCAGCGCGGAGGTCTTCCAGTCGCCCTCGCCGCCGAAGCCGAAGCCGTCCGCCATCAGGCGCTGCACGGCGAGACCGGGAAGCTGGCGCAGGCCGCCCAGGTCCTCGAAGTTGGTGGTGAACGCGGTGAAGCCGCCCTCGGTGAGGAAGCTGCGCAGGCCGATCTCCTGGCGGGCCGCGTACAGCAGGGAGTCGTGGCGGATGCCGCCCGGGCGCAGGGCCGGGACGACGTCGTACGACTCGACGTACTCGGAGGCGAGTTCGGCGGCCGCCTTGTCCTCGACCGCGTCGACCACCGCCACCAGGTCGTTGACGCCGTAGGTGTTCACCGAGAACCCGAACCGCAGCTGGGCTTCGACCTTGTCGCCCTCGGTGACCGCGACGTCCCGCATGTTGTCGCCGAACCGGGCCAGGCGCAGGGTGCGTGAGGCATGGCGGCCGACGGCGGCGCGGGCCCAGGCCGCCACGCGCCGGACGACCCGGGGGTCGGTGGCGTGCCCGGCGACGATCTTGCGGTCGACGCCGACCCGGGACTCGATGTGGCCGAACTCCCGGTCTCCGTGGGCGGCCTGGTTGAGGTTCATGAAGTCCATGTCGATGCTCGGCCAGGGCAGCGACAGGTTGTACTGGGTGTGCAGGTGCAGCAGCGGCACGTCCAGAGCGGACAGGCCCGCGATCCACATCTTGGCCGGGGAGAAGGTGTGCATCCACGCGATGACACCCACGCAGGTGTCGGACGCGGAGGCCTCCTGGCAGATCCGGCGGATCGCGTCGGCGTCGGTCAGCACCGGCTTCCACACGATCTTGACCGGCACCTTGCCCGGACGGCCCAGCGTCTCGGAGATGCTCCGGGACTGGTCGGCCACCTGGCGCAGCACGTCGTCGCCGTACAGGCCCTGACTGCCGGTGAGAAACCAGATCTCGTGATCGGGGTAGGCGGGGGCGTCGGTGTTCATGGGGGTGGTTCCTTTCGGGCAATCAGGTCAGGAGGAGGCGGAGACTTCGGCGCGGATGCGGCGCAGGCGGTGCATGACCTCGTTGGTCCCGCGGCCGAAGTAGTCGTGCAGGAGCCGGTATTCGGCGTAGAGGCGGTCGTAGGCCGCCGCCCGCTCGGGGTCGGGCCGGTAGACGCCGGGACGCGCCTTGCCCATCGCCTGGGCGGCGGCGCGGATGTCCGGGTAGGCGCCCGCGGCGACCGCGGCGTGCATCGCCGAGCCCAGCGCGGGGCCCTGCGTCGAGTCGATGACGCCCAGGGGCAGGCGGGTGACGTCGGCGTAGATCTGCATCAGCAGCGCGTTCTTCGTCAGGCCGCCCGCGATGATCAGCTCCTCGACGGGCACCCCGGAGGCCGTGAACGCCTCGATGATGGTGCGAGTGCCGAAGGCGGTGGCCTCAAGGAGTGCGCGGTAGACGTCCTCGGGGCGGGTGGACAGGGTCAGGCCCACGACGACGCCGCTGAGGTCGTGGTCGACCAGGACGCTGCGGTTGCCGCTCTGCCAGTCCAGCGCGATCAGCCCGTGCTCCCCCACGGCCTGTTCGGCGGCCAGCGCGGTGAGGTGCTCGTGCGGGTCGCGGCCGAGGGCGGCGGCCTCCTCGGCGTACCCGGCGGGGAAGCCGGTGCGCACGAACCAGCCGAAGATGTCGCCGACACCGCTCTGGCCCGCCTCGTAGCCCCACAGGCCGGGCAGGATGCCGCCGTCGACGACCCCGCACATGCCGGGCACCTCGGCCCACTGGTCGGAGCTCATGACATGGCAGGTCGAGGTGCCCATGATGGCCACCATCCGGCCCGGCTCCACCGCGGTCGCCGCGGGCGCGGTGACATGGGCGTCGACATTGCCGACACAGACCGCGATGCCCTCCGGGAGTCCGGTCCAGGCCGCCGCCTCGGCGGTCAACCCGCCTGCGCGGTCCCCGAGTTGGCCGATCGGGTGCTCCAGCTTGTCGCTCACGAAGCCGGCGAAGCCGGGGTTGAGCGCGGCGAGGTACTCGGGCGAGGGGTAGACGCCGTCCTGGAACTGGCCCTTGTAACCGGCGGTGCAGGCGTTGCGGAGGTAGGTGCCGGACAGCCGCCACACGATCCAGTCGGCCGCCTCGATCCAGCGCTCGGTGCGGCCGTAGATCTCGGGGTCCTCCTCCAGGAGTTGCAGCGCCTTGGCGAACTCCCACTCCGAGGAGATCTTTCCGCCGTAGCGCTTGATCCAGGGCTCCTTGCGCTCCACGGCCAGGTCCGTGATGCGGTCGGCCTGGGCCTGGGCGGCGTGGTGGCGCCACAGCTTGACGTAGGCGTGCGGGCGGGAGGTGTACTCGGGCAGCTCGCACAGGGGGGTGCCGTCGGCGAGCACCGGCAGGACCGTGCAGGCCGTGAAGTCCGTGCCGATACCGATGACTTGGTCCGGTCGCACTCCGGCGCGTGCCACCGCCTCCGGTACGGCGGTCCGCAGGACGTCGATGTAGTCGGACGGGACCTGAAGCGCCCAGTCGGGCGGCAGCACGGTTCCGTCGGGCAGCTGCCGGTCGAGTACGGCGTGGGTGTACGGGTGCTCGGCGGCGGCCAGTTCGGCGCCGTCGGAGACGCGTACCACCACGGCCCGCCCGGACAGGGTCCCGTAGTCGATCCCCACGACGTAGGTCTCGGAATCAGGCCGCTGTCCGCTGTTGTCCGCGTTCACCCTCACTCCACCCCTCTGTTCGAGATTTCGAATGACGTTCGATATTCTGCCCGGGAGTATGACACGCCCGTCGAACGGCAGATAGATGGTGGCGGCCCGGAAATGACGCCGGACCACCACCCTCCGGCTAACGGACGAGCTTCCAGTCCTGCGAGCCGTCGGTGGCCGCGCTCTGCAAGGTGAGCGGGGCCCCGGCGGTCGCACCGGTCAGGTACAGGCTCGTGTTCCTGACGGCCTGAAGCCTGTAGTAGCCGTCGGAGGTCCGGACGAGGTTCCAGCTTCCGGTCGAGCTGTTGTCGACCCACTGGCCGATGCGCTGTCCGACGGTGGCGTTGCCCGTCCAGATGGCGGCGGCGCGGCCGCCCGACTTGTTCAGCAGGGTCGTACCGCCGCCCGGCTCGGTCACCACGTGCCAGTACTGGGTGTCCCGGTTCGCCGCCGCGCCGGAGTCCTCCAGGACCACGTCCGGCGTGTCCGCGTTGCCGAGGTTGGCGTCGTTGGTCCTGTTGCCGGTGCCGATCACCCGGCCGGTCCTGCGGTTGACCAGCCGGTAGTACGCGCCGGCCGAGTCACCCAGGTCGACCTCGGCGAAGGCGATCGTGGACGTGCCCTGGTTGTTGAGGATCGCGACGCGGCCGGTGCCGTCGACGTACTGGAGGTTGCGGCTGTAGCCGGCCGGCGAGGTCGTCTGGTACTCGGTCCACACACCGTCGCTGCGCCCGCTGTCGTTGACCCATACGTCACCGCTGTTCGCCGCGTTGTAGACGAGACGCCCGTCGGGGAGCCGGATCAGCACTGGGCTGCCCCCGCCGCTGAGCGGGCGGGAACCGGCGAGGACCGGCAGCGAGCCCACCGACATGCCCGTCTGGCTGCCCTTGAAGAACTTCAGCGGGTCGTCGGCGATCACGTACCGGGTGTTGGCGCCGCCGCCCCAGTACTCGAAGGTGAGCAGCCACCTGCCGTCGGTCGTGGGCACGACGTTGGTCATGCCCGGCCGGCCGCCGCCGATCTCGGTCTTGCCACCGCCCATGTCCTGGACGGACCCGGAGATGTCGACGACGGGATCGCTCCAGTCGGCGCTCTTCCCGTCCCAGGTCCGGTGCACCAGGATCTGGCCGTGCGAGTCGGTGGCCGTGTCGTTGGCGGGGTCCTTCCTGGGCACGCCGGTGACCGGGTCGAAGCCGACGTAGTCGTTCTCGTCGGAGTAGTAGCAGACCAGCTTGCCCTTGTAGACCATCAGGTACGGCTCCCAGAGCGGGTCCACCTGCTGGTACGTGTTGGCGGCGGCGACGTTCCACCCGACCGCGCCCGCGCTGCCGCCCTGCCGGCCACCGGTCGCCACGACGTTGACGACCTTCCAGCTCGTGCCCTGGTCGGTGCTGGAGTACAGGGCGATGGCCAGATCGCTGCGGTCCCCGTCGTTGGACGGGGTCCAGTTCGGGTCGGCCGCCTTGTGCTCCTTGTAGTAGGAGTCGTCACCGGAGACGACACTCGCGAGGAGCAGGGTGCCGGCCTTCATCGCGCCGACGCTCCGCGGGAGGACGTACAGGTACGGGTTGGTCCAGTTGCTCGTGTACTTGGCGTACTTGGGGTCCTTGGAGAGATACGCCGGTGCCTTGACCTCCGACAGCGGCTGCCAGCTCGTTCCGTCGTCGTCGCTCTTGTAGACCGGGAGGGTCTGCCCGGCCGCGCTGCCCGAGGACGTCACGACCGTCGACTTCTCGAAGGACGCGACCAGCCGTCCGCCGGGGAGCTGGGCCGACTTCGGGTAGACCGCGCAGTTGCCCCGCCCCTTCAGGCACGGCTCGCTGCCCAGTTGGTACAGGGTCCCGCCGGTCGGGTTGTACGCCTGTGCGCCGGCCATGGAACCGGCCAGCAGTGCCGCCGCCGCTAGGGAGCTGCACAGCGCCTTTGCTGTGGTTCTTCTCTTCACTGCCCCTCCTTCGGAGATGTCACGGTGTTGCGGTGATGAGCACGCGGACGTCCCAGGGACCGAGAGCCAGCGCCGTGCCGGCCGGAACGGACGTGCCGTCCAGAACGTCGGAGAGGTCGGCCGGCACGCTCACGCGTGCGGACTCCCAGCTCCAGTTGTGGACGATGTGGACCCGACGGCCGTCGGGAGAGGTGCCGGTCGTCGCGGTGACCGACTCGGGGAGGTCCTGCCAGCCGTGGCTCGCGGTGGGCGCCAGCCACTCGGCGAGCGCGCGGGCGAGTTCGCGGCCCGGCGCGGTGCCGACGGTGGTGACCCGGCCCGCGCCGTGCCGGCGGGTGGTGACGGCCGGCCACCGGCCGAAGTGCGGGTGGTCGTAGCCCGCGAGCACCTCGGCGTCGGTGGCGTTCAGGCACTCGATCCACCGGGTCGCGGTGGCGGACCCGGTCAGCCGCAGCGGGCTGCCGGGCGTCCCGTGCACGGGCACGTCCTGGTGGAGGTTGCTGAATTCGTCGTACGTCACCCCCGCGGCGTCGGCGAGACGGCCGGGGGCCGGGGTGAGCCGGGCCCTCGCCTCGTGGTCGGCGTAGCCGGTGCGGGGCCCGAGGACCAGGTGGCCGCCCGCGTGGGCGTAGGCCGCGAGCCGGTCGAGGGTGCCGTCGTCGACGACGTACAGGGCCGGGACCACGAGGACCGGGTGGCGCTCCACGGCCTCCTGCGCGGTGAGGTCCCCCAGCTGCCGGGCGTGCACGATCCGCACCTGGCGGCGGGCGTCGAAGGCACCGCGGTAGAAGGGGTCGAAGAGGCGGTGGTAGGCGGCGGCGTCCGGTGAGCCGTCGGGGGTGGCAAGCGGCGGGTACTTCTGCATCAGCCACTTGCTGGGCGTCGAGTAGACGAGCGTGAGGTCGGCGTCCGGTTCGAGCCCGGCGACCAGCGGGCCCGCCTTCTCGAACTCCGCGCCCAGCCGGGCCAGTTCGGCATAAGTGCGGCCGGGCTTTCCGGTGTGCGGGAGGACTCCGCCCCAGTAGGTCTCCGCGCCGAAGCGCAGGGTCTGCCACTGCCAGTACTCGATCATCCGGGCGCCGCGTGCCACGTGCGCCCAGGCGGCCTGGCGCCACTGGCCGTCGTAGCCGGGCCGGTTGTCCCAGGCGAAGCCGATGCTCTGGGCGTTGGTCTCGGTGACCAGGAAGGGCTCCTGGCGGGAGGAGAACATCCAGTCGGCGGTCTGGTACATCGACCAGACGCCGGTGGTCTTCCAGACCTGCTCGTGGGTGTCGGGGGTGGGGTCGGGCAGCAGCAGGCCGTCCTGCATGTCGTAGTACGGGTTGCCGGAGGCGATGTCGAGGCGGGCGGCGAGCTCGTCGTCGGACACCCCCTGGCGGGTGTACGAGATGCAGGTGGTGACGAACTGCCCCTCGCGCGCGTACTCGCGGACGAGGTCGGCCTGCCGGCCGATGAACTCGGTGACCTGGCGGGCCTGGAACTCCCGCCAGGCGACGTCGTACTGGGGCTGTTCGTTGCCGTCGGGCGTCCACAGGTCGGACCAGTCGGAGAGCCGGTGCGACCAGTAGACCAGGCCCCACTCGCGGTTGAGGGTCTCGACGTCGCCGTACTTCTCCCGCAGGTGGTCCACGAAGCGCTGGAAGACCCCGCGGTTGTGGAGGAGGTGCAGGCCGGGTTCGTTGTCGACCTGCCAGCCGATGACCACCGGGTGGTCGGCGTAGCGTGCGGCGATCTTCCGGATGACCCGCTCGGCGTGGAAGCGGAACGCGGGGTGGGTGAAGTCGATCTCCTGCCGGGCTCCCCAGCCCATCCGCTGCCCGGTGGCGCGCTCGGCGGTGATCTCCGGGTACTGCCGGGCCAGCCACGGCGGGGCCGCGTACGTCGGGGTGCCGAGGATGACGGAGATGCCGCGTTCATGGGCGCCGTCGAGGACGGGCTGGAGCCAGTCGAGGTCGAAGCTGCCGTTGCTCGGCTCCCAGGTCGACCAGACCGACTCACCGACCCGGATGACGTTGAAG
The DNA here is from genome assembly GCF_042669125.1 of Streptomyces sp. NPDC057253. Taxonomy (NCBI): domain Bacteria; kingdom Bacillati; phylum Actinomycetota; class Actinomycetes; order Kitasatosporales; family Streptomycetaceae; genus Streptomyces; species Streptomyces sp. NPDC057253. The sequence goes on from NZ_JBHUXV010000095.1 coordinate 7,935, forward strand.
TGCGCCTCGGCCATCAGGTCCAGGTCGGTCTTCAGCCGTTCGTCCGGCCGGAGTTCGGGGTCGTAGGCGGGCGTGTACTCGTGGTAGTACGCGGCGCCGAACAGGACACGGGCAGGCAGGGCCGCCATGGGGGGAACCTCCGGGAGAGGGAGAGAAGGAAGAGGGGTGCGCTACTGCTTGACGCCGCCGGAGGCGAGGCCGCTCTGCCAGTACCGCTGGAGCATCAGGAACGCCACGACCAGCGGGACGATCGAGATCAGCGAGCCGGTCACCACGAGCGCGAGCATGTCGCTGCTGGCTCCGGACCCGCCGTTCTGGGCCTGCGCGGCCCAGGAGGACAGGCCGACCGTGATCGGGTACAGGTTCGGGTCGTTGAGCATGATCAGCGGCAGGAAGTAGTTGTTCCAGGTCGCCACCAGCGTGAACAGCAGGACGGTCACCAGACCGGGGCCCAGCAGCCGGAGCACGATCCGGAAGAAGATCCGCAGCTCGCCGGCCCCGTCGATGCGGGCGGCCTCCAGGAGGCTCTCGGGTACGGCGTCCTCGGCGTAGACCCGCATCAGGTAGAGGCCGAAGGGGTTGACCAGGGAGGGCAGGATGACCGCCCACGGGGTGTTGACCAGGCCCGCCTTGGCGAAGAGCAGATAGGTCGGGATGGCCAGCGCGGTGGCCGGGACCATGACGGCGCCGACCACGAGGTTGAAGGCGGCCCGGTCGCCACGGAAGCGGAACTTGGCGAACCCGTACCCGCCGGCCGCCGCCAGCAGTGCGGCGCCGACGGAGCTGACGCCCGCGTACACGGCCGTGTTGAGCAGCCAGTGCACGAAGACACCGTCGTCCTGGGTGAAGGTCGCCCTGACGTTGGTCAGCAGCTGCGGGGCGTGCGAGAACCACAGGCCGAAGCTGTTGAACAGGTCCTGGGTGCTCTTGGTCGAGGCGATGACCAGCCAGAACAGGGGCAGCAGGAAGTAGGCGAGGGCGGCCAGCATGGCGATGGTCAGCGGGGTGCTGCGGCGGGGGCCGCGCGGACGCCGCCTCGGCAGGGCGGCACGCGCCGGCTTCGCGGTCGGGGTCACCGGGAGCGGGGTCTCCTGCATGAGCGAGGCCGGGGGCTGGGGAGTGGTCGTCATGACGTCCTCCTGCGGTTCGCGGTGAGCAGGACGGCGTAGGAGACGATCACGATGACGACGCCGAGGAGGAAGGACACCGTGGCCGCGTAGTTGACCTGCTGGCCGGTGAAGGCGAGGGAGTAGGCGTAGAGGTTGGCGGTGTAGGAGCTGCTGATCACGTCCGGGGCGATCTTCATCAGCAGACCGGGTTCATTGAAGAGCTGGAAGCTGCCGATCACCGAGAACAGCAGGGTGAGCAGCAGTGCCGGGCGCAGCGCGGGGAGTTTGATCGACCAGGCGATCCGCCAGGCACCGGCGCCGTCCATGGCGGCGGCCTCGTACAGGTCGGTCGGGATCGTGCGCAGGGCGGCGTACAGGATGATCATGTTGTAGCCGACGAACTCCCAGGTCACGATGTTCGCGAGGCTCCCGAGCATCCAGCCGTCGCTGAGGAACCGCGGCACCGGCAGGCCGAGGTCACGGCTGAGCTGGGCGAACGGGCCGAAGTCCGGGCCGTAGAGATAGCCCCACATGAGGGCGGCGACCACGCTCGGCACGGCGTACGGGACGAAGATGCCGAGCCGGATCACCCGGGCCAGCCGCAGCAGGCCGCTGTCGAGCGCGAGGGCGAACAGCAGCGCCAGCAGCAGCATCAGCGGGACCTGGATCACGAAGAACAGCGCGACGCGTGCGACACCGTGGATGAGCAGGGGGTCGGTCACGGCCTGGACGTAGTTGTCGAGGCCGACGAAGACCGTCCCGCCGATCAGCCGTTCCTGGTAGAGGCTGAGGTAGGCGGCGTAGCCGAGGGGGGCGAGGAAGAGCAGGAGGAACAGCACCATGAAGGGGGCGACGAACAGCGGCCCGGCCGACCGGCGGTGGCGTCTGCCACCGCGCGCGGGGCGGGCCGGCCCGTCTCGGCGCCGGCCTTTGGGGGAGGCCGCGGTTGTGGCAGTCATCGTCGGGCCTTTCTGAGGGAGGGGGCAGGGGCAGGAGAGGGCGGGGGCAGGAGGGGGCGAGGCGGGTCCCGGCCGGTCGGTGCGGGACCCGACGGGTCGTCAGGACGTGACCGTGAAGCCCTGCTTCTTGGCGTAGCCGGTGAGCCGCGTCTGCCAGGCGCCCAGCGCGCGGACGGTGTCGGTCTTGTCGGCGAGGGACTTGCCCACGGTCTCGGTCCAGTCCGTGGCCGCCTGGTCGAGGAACGGCGGCCACTGGAAGGTGGGCGAGACCGTGGAACTGACGTCGGCGAAGACCTGGTTGACCTTCTGGCCGCCGTAGAAGGAGGGTGCGTCGCCCGTGAAGCTCGCGTCCCCGAGCAGGGCCTTGGTGGCCGGGAAGAAGAACTGCTCGGTGGCGAACATCTTCGCGCTCGCCGGGTCGCTGTTGAGGAACTGCGCGAACAGCGCCGCGGCGATCGGGTTCTTGGTGCCCTTGACGACCGCGGTGGTCGAGCCGCCCCAGTTGCCCGCGCTCGGCTTGGCCGCGTCCCACTGCGGCAGCGGGGCCGCGCGCCAGTGGCCGGCGGTGGCCTTGGCCGAACCGGAGAGGAACGACGGGCCCCAGGCCGCGGTGATCCAGGTGGCGTACTTGCCCTTGTTGAGCGCGGCGTACCAGGAGTCGGCGAAGTCGGGCTCGGTGCCGATGACGCCTTCCCTGGCGAGGCCGCCCCAGTAGTCGCCGAGCTTGCGGGAGACGGCGTCGTCGACGCTGATCGTGATGTCGCTCTTGCCGGAGAGGGCGTAGGGCTTGGCCCCCGCCTGCCAGAGCAGGCCGTGCCAGGCGGCAGCCTCGTTCGCGGCGAGGTTGGTGAGGTAGACGTTCGGGTCGGCCTTGTGCAGCTTGCGGGCGGCGGCCGCGAACTCGTCCCAGGTGGTGGGGACGTCGATCCGGTGCTTGTCGAAGATGTCCTTGCGGTAGAGCATGCCCATCGGGCCGGTGTCCTGGGGGATCGCGAAGACCTCGCCGTTCGCCCCGCTGACCTGTCCCCACGTCCAGTCGACGAAGGTGTCCTTGAGCTTGGCGGCGCCGTAGGGGCGCAGGTCCAGCAGGCTGTCGGTGATGGTGAAGGTCGGGATCGCCTGGTACTCGATCTGTACGGCGTCGGGGGCGCCGCTGCCGGCCTTGAGCGCGGTGCGCAGCTTGGTGTAGTGGGTGACGCCCTGTCCGGCGTTGACGACCTTGACCTTGATGGCCGGGTACTTCGCCTGGAAGAGCGCGACCTCCTTGTCGATGTTCGGGACCCAGGTCCAGAAGACCAACTCGGTGGGCGTCTTCATCGCCTTGTCGATGTCGGCCTGGCTGACCGCCTTGGCGGAGGAACCGCCGGATCCGCTACCGCCGCTGCCACCGCAGGCGGAGAGGGTGCTCGCGAGGGTCAGGGCTCCGGTCGCGGCGAGGAAGCCGCGGCGGTTCAGGGGGGCCGAGGAGGCGGCTGAGAGGAATGTCGACATGGTGGACTCCGTAGAGGGCGTAGGGAATCGGCGCACCGGCGAGGGCGTGCTGTTCGGGAAGTCGGAAGCGGGGTTCGCGCGGGAGACGGGACGAGGTCGGGGGCCGGCCGGCCGCGGGGGTGTTCCTCACGGGCGCCGGGGCCGAGCACGTCACGCTCGACGGCAGGCGGGGGGCTCCCGCCGGGGAGGGCGGAAGGGGGCAGAGGCCCTGGGCGGGCAATCGGCTCGGGGGGAGCCGCCCAGGCCTCCACGCAGATGAGTGAGCAGTACGACGATCCGGCACGGCGGGTTCGGCTCGCGCACTCGGGTGCGGGGTGGGAGGGGGATGCGGGTGCGCGCTGCGGGTGGGCGGGTCTCCCATCGGGATCGGGGAAGGGGGTGCCGGGCGGCGGAACTGCGGGGTGGGGCCGGCTGGTCAGGCGGTGGTCCGCCGAGCCCCCGAGGACGTTCGCCCGGGCGAGACCAACCGCCCCGACGCGGTCGCACGGTTCGGCGGACCTGACGGAATGTCCGACGCATCCGGCGCGGCCGTCCGCGCCGTCCCCCCAGGTGCTGCCGTCCCGCGCGCCAAGACCGCCCCGCCCGCCGACACCGCCCCGCTCGGTGGAGGCCCCGTCGAGGCCCGTACGACGAGGTTGACCGGTGGGTCCTCGACCGGGATGGGGTCCGCGTCCGGGTTCTCGATGGCGTGGACGAGACGTCGCAGGCCGTCCTGTGCCGTCGCGTCGAACGGCTGCCGGACCGTCGTCAGCGGCGGAGTCACATAGGCGGCGACCGGTATGTCGTCCAGACCCACAACACTGACGTCCTCCGGCACCCGGCGACCGTGCTCCAGGAGCGCCCGGATCAGCCCGATGGCCATGTCGTCGTTGGCGGCGAACACCGCCGTAAGGCCACGGTCCTCGGCCAGTTCGAGCCCCGCCCGGTACCCGGAGGCCGCCGACCAGTCGCCCACGATCACAGGCGGTTCGCGCCTGCCGTGCGCGGCCAGCGTCGCCCGCCAGCCCTCCCTCCGGTCCCTGGCGGCGTACCACCGCTGCGGCCCGGCGAGATGGTGGACGGTCGGGTGCCCCAGGTCCAGCAGATGCCCGGTGACGGCCCGCGCCAGCCGGTGGGCGACGAGCCCCGCGGTCACCACCCGGTGCGCGGTGAACGGCGGCGGCGCACCGAGGATCAGGAACGGCACGTCGGCGCGGACCGCGACCTCGGCGTCCCCCTCCTCGTCGATCGGCTCGGAGATGACGATGCCGTCCACGCCCTGGTCGAGGAGCGAGTCGACGGCACCGGCGATCCCCGCGGCGTCGCCTTCCACCCTGTTGACCACCCGGAGCGCGTAACCGGTGTCCCGGACGGCCCGCTCCAGGCCCATCAGCAGTGAGGCGGGACCGTAGAGCGCCGTACCGAGCGTCACCACACCGATGGACCGGGTCCGGCCCGAGGCCAGCGCACGGGCCGCGTGGTTCAGCCGGTAGCCGAGGGTCTCGGCCGCGTCCAGGACTCGTCGGCGCAGGTCGCCGGAGACGTACTGCTCACCGTTCATGACCCTGGACACCGTCTTCTGCGAGACGCCCGCCAGCCGCGCCACGTCGATGCTGCGTGGTGCGGTGCCGGTGCCGCGGCCTGCCAGTCGTGCCATGGGTCTCTCCTGATCTCCGGCAGCCGTCAGCGTGGCCTGTTTCAGTATGACTGCGCTGACATGACTGCGCAGACATATCTACGCAGCGGGAGAGATCGAGTCAAGGGTTTGCGCAACATTGCCGTCACCCGAAGGCAACTCGGGCGGCGGTTCCGCATAAAACGGAAGTTGCTAGCATCCCCCGCCATGAACGACAGCGTGTACGTGGGCAACGCCGGCAAGGACGCCCCGCTGGACCGGGGCTGGCTGCTCGGCCACTTCAAGGAGGCCGGCGATCCACGGCACAGCGAGGCCGTGGAGATCAAGTGGGGCGTCCACCCCCGCGGCGACCGGCGCGAGGAGTGGGTGCGGGGCGAGGCGCGCACCGCGCTCCTGGTCCTGATCAGCGGCCGCTTCCGGGTGGAACTGCCCGGGCGGGACGTGGTCCTGGCCGAGCAGGGCGACTACGTGGTGTGGGGACACGGGGTCGACCACTCCTGGTACGCGGAGGAGGAGTCGGTGGTCCTGACCGTGCGGTGGCCGTCCGTACCCGGTTACGCCGTGCCCCAGTAGTGGCCCCCGGCCCCCAGGTGTCTTTCGGCGCATCGGGGGCATCATCAACTCCGGTCCCCCCACCGACACTTCAGGGAGCCCCCACATGCTCCGCGGAATCGACGTCAGCGCCTACCAGTCCTCGTCCTACGCCACGGACGGTCTCTCCTTCGTCTTCATCAAGGCGACGGAGGGCCGTTCGTACGTCAACCCGAAACTGGCGGCCCAGACCAAGCACGCGCGCGACGCCGGCCTGGTCGTCGGCTTCTACCACTTCCTGTGGCCCGGCAACCTCACCGCCCAGGCCGAGTACTTCGTCAAGCACGCTCCCGAGAAGGCGGGCGACATCCTCGCCGTGGACTGGGAGACGACCGGCGAGGGCACCCACGCGACCAACGCGGAGAAGGACGCCTTCATCCGCAAGGTGCGACAGCTCCGGCCGAACAACCGGGTGGTCCTGTACTGCAACCGGCACTACTGGCTGAACGTGGACACCACGTCCTACGCCGGCGACGGCCTCTGGATCGCCGACTACGTCACCGCGGGCAAGCCCCGCATCCAGGCGAAGTGGCGCTTCCACCAGTACACCGACGACCCCGTGGACAAGAACGTCGCCGACTTCGCGAGCAAGGCGGCGCTGCGCGAGTGGGCCGCGGACGCCTGACCGGCCGTCCTCTCCTAGGCTTGCCCCATGGGTGGGACGATCAGCGCGGTCAGCAGCAACGGCACGTACTCCTTCAGCAAGCCGAACCGGGAGAGCATCACCTTGCTCGAAGGGTTCGGCGTGGAGGGGGACGTGCACGGCGGGGCGACGGTGAAGCACCGGTTCCGGATGAAGAAGGACCCCTCGCAGCCGAACCTCCGGCAGGTGCACCTGATGCACGAGGAGCTGTTCGAGGAGGTACGGCGGGCCGGGTTCGAGGTGGCGGCCGGGGAGCTCGGCGAGAACGTCACCACCCGGGGGATCGATCTGCTGGCGCTGCCCCGGGGCACGCGGCTGCGGCTCGGGGCGACCGCGGTCGTCGAGGTGACCGGGCTGCGCAATCCGTGCGCGCAGATCGACGGGTTCCAGAAGGGGCTGATGAAGCAGGTCGTGGACCGCGACGAGGACGGCCGCCCGCGGTTCCGCTCCGGGATCATGAGCGTCGTCGTGACGGGTGGCGTGGTGCGGGCCGGTGACACCGTGGAGATCGAGCTCCCGACCGGCCCGCACGAGCCGCTGGACATCGTCTGAGGGGACGTTCACCGAAAGCCCGGCGCGGCGCCCCCTTTGCTCTGCGCCTACTTGTTCAGGAAGGCCCAGAACTCGTCGAACGACAGGAGCTTGTCGCCGTTCAGGTCGCGGCTCTTGATGATGGCCTCGGCGACCGACTCGGTCACGTTCCAGTCGCCGCCCTGGGCCAGGGCGGTCTTGAACTCGGCGGCGGTGACGGAGCCGTCACCGTCCGCATCGATGCGCTCGAACTGCTTGCGTGCTTCCTCGATGTCGATGTGCGCCACCGGTCCGCCCCTTTTCTTGCCTTTGTCGTGTCCTGCTGGCTTGCTGCCGCAGGTCAGATTAGCGGCCTGCCCCGCACCGCCGTACGGCGACCACCCGGGGAAACCCGGGTGCCGTCCCCGATCATGTCTGCGAGGGTGGCCCTCGACCGGGTGCGGATGTGAGGAGCGTTGTGTTGGAGACCTTGCGGGACATTCTCGACGCGGCGGCCCGCGGTGTCTTCCCGCCCGCCGACGGCGGCACCACCGTCGTGCCGCAGGCCTGCCACCGGGACGCGGGCGTCCTGTCCTTCACGGCCCACTCGGTCGTCTTCACCGACGAGGACCCCGAGTGGGTCCACACCACCCTGCGCGCACTGGACTGCGACCCGCTCGCCGCGACCATGAACCCGCGTTTCCTGACCGCCCTGTTGGACCGGACCGGGCGCAGGTCGGAGACCATCGACGCGATGCTGGTGGCCGACCCGCTGCCGGGCGAACCACCCCTCGCGCTGAAGGAGATCGAGGACGCGCACCATCCCCGCATCACCTACGCCCGCAGGCGCCGCGACGACATCCGGGCCTGGACGACCGACGGCGGGGTGCTGGTGACGGGACGCGGCGTGGGCGGCCGCCTGGAGGTCTCGGTCGAGGTCGACGAGGCCGTACGGCAACGGGGCCTGGGCCGCGCCCTGGTGACCGCGGCCCGCCACCTGGTCGCGGAGCCCCTGTGGGCCCAGGTCTCCCCGGGCAACGCCCGCAGCCTGCGCGCCTTCCAGGCGGCGGGTTACCGCCCGGTGGGCGCGGAGGCGGTGCTCCTCGCGCCCAGCTGACGCGCGGGCGGGCCGGACCGGTTCAGCGGAAGATCCCGGTGTGGCCGAGCGAGTAGCGGCCCGGCTGGGGGTACACCGCGAGGCCGTGCGGGCCGCTGCCGACCTTGACGCGGGCGAGCTGTTCGCCGGTGCGGGTGTCGATGGCGTAGACCTCGGAGTTGTAGCGGCCGGACAGCCACAGGACCTTGCCGTCGGCGGAGACCCCGCCCATGTCGGGGCTGCCGCCGTGAGGCAGGTGCCACTTCCTGGTGACCCGGTTCTCGGCGAAGTCGAAGACGGAGACGGTCCCTTCGCCGCGGTTGGAGACGTACATCTCGCGGGAGTCGCGGCTGACGTAGAGACCGTGGGTGCCCTTGCCGGTGGGCAGCAGGGTCGGCTTGCCGAAGGTGTCGCCGTCCAGGACCCACATCCCGTCGGCCATCATGTCGGCGACGTAGAACCGCTTCCCGTCGGGCGAGACCTTGACGTCCTGCGGCATGGCCCCGTCGAAGGGCAGCTTCTGCTGACCGATCACCTTCATCTTCTCGGTGTCGACCTTGAGCAGCTCCCCGCTGAACTCGCAGGAGACGATGAAGTACCGGCCGTCCAGGGAGAAGTCGGCGTGGTTGACGCCGTAGCAGCTGACCGGGACCGTCTTCCTGCGCTCCATGGTGTGCGGGTCGCGGAAGACCAACTCCCGGTCGAGGGAGGCCATCACGATGGCGTACTTGCCGTTGGGCGTGAAATACAGGTTGTAGGGGTCGTGCACCTCGACCGGCTTGCCCGCCTTCCCGGTGCTCGGGTCGATCGGGGTGAGGGTGTGGCCGCGGTTGTTGTTGACCCAGAGTGTCTTCATGTCCCAGGACGGCACGACGTGTTGGGGCTGTCGTCCGACGTGGATCGTGTCGATGATCTCGTACGTCCTCGGGTCGATGACGGAGACGGTGTCGGACTCGGTGTTCGGCACGTAGATGCGCGACGGGAAGTCCTTGACCACCGGTGAGAGCCGGTTCGGGCGGTCGGCGGCGTACACGTCCTTCGGGTCGAGCACGGGCGGCATCCCGGGCAGCCCATGGACCGGCTTCCGTACGGGTTTCACCGGCTTCACCGGGGCGGGGGCGGCCGCCTTGGTGCCGAGGGCCTCCTTCGCCCCGTCCTTGGTCTCGGTGCCGCAGGCGGCGAGGACGGCGAGGGCGGCACAGGCGATCAGGGCGCGCTGGGCGTGGGTACGGGTACGGGTCATCAGCTGAACAACTCCGTGGTGGTCACCGCGGCCAGGCCGCGCCGGTCGAGTTCTTCCAGTACGACGGGGAGCGCGGCGACCGTGTCGGCGTACCCGAAGTGCAGGCTCACCACGGACCCTTCGCGGATCTCGGCGAGTACCTTGCGGGCGACGGCGGCGGCGCCGGGCGAGGTGAAGTCGAGGGAGTCGACGTCGTAGGACAGGACGTGGGGGTAGCCGGCCTCCTGGGCCAGCCGGACGACGAGGGGTGAGGCGGTGGGGGTGCGGGAGGGCCGGAACCAGCTCCCGACGGCCCCGGTGAGCCGCCGGATCCGCTCGGCGCAGCCGGTGATCTCCTGACGCGCCTCGGCCTCGGACATGGCGTTGATGTCGAGGTGGCTCAGGGTGTGGTTGCCCAGGTCGTGCCCGCCGTCGAGGATCCGTCGCGCGAGGTCGGGGTGCGTGTCGAGCCAGCTGCCGACGGCGAGCACGGTGACCCGGGCACCGCGCCGCTCGGCCTCGCCGAGCAGCGCGCGGGCGGTGGCGGGATCACCGGCCCCGTGGAAGGTGAGGGCGACACGGGGACGGTCGCGGGGGCCGTGGGTGAGCTGGGCGGGCAGGGGCGGGGCGCTGCCGGCGGAGTGGGCGGGGCGGGTGACGGCACTCCTGGTCGCACACCCCGCGGCCAACGTCAGTCCAGCGGTGGCGAGCAGCACGGCCCGACGATCGGTAGCGGTCACCCGCCCCATTTAAGAGGTTCTGCCCCGGATTGCTGCTGATCGACCCACCGGCTACCGGTCGGCCACCCGCATCTCGAACCAGGTCGTCTTGCCGCGGGGCAGCAGATCGACCCCCCACCGGTCGGACAGCTTGTCGACGAGGAACAGCCCCCGTCCGCTGACGTCCATCTCCTGCACCGGCATCAGACAGGGCAGCCCCCGGGAGGGGTCCCGTACCTCTATCCGGATCCATCCGCGCCGGCGCCGCATCCGCAGGCCGAACACCCGTGCCCCCGTGTGCCGTACGGCGTTGCCGACGAGCTCGGACACGAGTAAGACCGCGTCCTCCGTCATCTTGGGGGTCAGCCCCCAGTGCCGCAGCACGATCACCTGGGTCAAGCGCCGCGCGGCGGCCGCGGACTCCGGCCGGGACGGCAGCGGAACCTCCGCTTCGGTGGGGTTTCCGAACAGTTCGAGCGCCTTCAGTGCGTGCTCGTCCTCGACCGCCGGAGACCAGCGCGCCGCCGTCACACGGCTGTCTCCCCGCGGCTGTTCGAAGTCCTCCAGCCCCGCCATGACCCCATCATGGCCGCCCACAGCGCCCTCCGGGGCCGTTCCTGACGAATCCGCCCCCCGGAACGCGTCGCTCCGGGCACGTCGATCGGCATATGCCGCAGGCACATCGGCGCCGTCAACAGCCCTGGTGACCTGGGGTGGAGGCTCACCAGGAGGCAATCGACGAACTCCCTCGGCAAGGCAGACTTAAGGTTGCCTTAAGGCTCCCATAAACCGCCCCAACGAGGGACCCGAATCAGACATCGCGTCAACTGCAAGGGGTTCAGGAGAATTTCGCCTTGCCGGGGCCCTCCTCGACGAAGCTCTTCATGCCCCGCTCGCGGTCCTCGGTGGCGAACAGACCGGCGAACCAGTTCCGTTCCACCGCGAGGCCCGTCTCGATGTCGGTCTCGAGCCCCGTGTCGATCGACTCCTTGGCGGCGCGCAGCGCGATCGCCGGCCCCTGCGCGAGCTTCGCCGCCCAGGCGTGGGCCTCGGCGTACACCTCGCCGGCGGGGACGACCCGGTCCACCAGGCCCAGGGTCAGCGCCTCGTCCGCCTTGACCATACGGCCCGTGAAGATCAGGTCCTTCGCCTTCGACGGGCCGACCAGCCGGGCCAGGCGCTGGGTGCCGCCCGCGCCGGGGATCAGGCCGAGCAGGATCTCCGGCTGGCCCAGCTTGGCGTTGTCCGCGGCGATCCGGAAGTCGGCGCACAGGGCGAGTTCGCAGCCGCCGCCGAGCGCGTAGCCGGTGATCGCGGCGACGACCGGCTTGGGGATACGGGCCACGGCCGTGAAGGAGTCCTGGAGGTCGCGGGCGCGCAGGACCATCGCGGTGTGGTCCATGTTCTGCATCTCCTTGATGTCCGCGCCCGCCGCGAACACCTTCTCCCCGCCGTACACGACCACCGCGCGCACGTCCGCACGCCGGGTCGCCTCCTCGGCGAGCTCCTTGAGCCGGTCCTGGGTGGCCACGTCCAGCGCGTTCATGGGCGGCCGGTCGAGACGGATGGTCCCGACCCCTTCGGCGACTTCGAGATTCACGGTCATGAGGCTCAGGTTAACCGCCGCTAACGGCAACGGCCCCGGTGCCGTAGCTCACACCGGGGCCGCTGATCGTCGTAGGAGCTACGCCTTCCACTTCTCCCAGGACATGTTCCAGCCGTTGAGGCCGTTGTCCGGGGCGACGGTCGCGTCGTTGGAGTTCTTCACGATCACCACGTCGCCGATCAGGGAGTGGTTGAAGAACCAGGCCGCCGGCACCCCGCTGTCGTAGCCGCCCTTGACGTCGCGCAGGCCCACGCAGCCGTGGCTGGCGTTGTAGTTGCCGAAGGCGTCGCCGCCCCAGTAGTTGCCGTGCAGGAAGGTGCCGGAGTCGGTCAGGCGGGAGGCGTGCGGGACGTCCTTGATGTCGTACTCGCCGCCGTAGCCGACCGTTTCGCCGTTCATCCGGGTCACCGCGAGCTTCTCGCTGATGACCATCTGGCCGTTCCAGGTGTCGTAACCGGGCTTGCCGGTGGTGACCTTGAGGGTCTTGACGGTCCTGCCGTCCTGCGTGACCTTCATCGTGAGCTTCTTGGCGTCCACGATCGAGACCTGGTTGCGGCCGATGGTGAAGGAGACGGTCTTGTCCTGCTTGCCGTAGACGCCCTTGCGGCCCTCGACGCCGTCGAGGTTGAGGTCGACGGTGACCTTGGTGCCTTCCTTCCAGTACTTCTCGGGGCGGAAGTCCAGACGGTCGTTGCCGAACCAGTGGCCCTCCACGTCGACGGCCGGCGTGGTCTTGATCGTGATGGCCTTCTCGACATCCTCAGGGCTGGTGATGCCCCGCGTGAAGCGGATGGAGAACGGCATTCCGACGCCGACGGTCGAGCCGTCCTCGGGCGTGAAGGTACCGATGAAGGTGTTCTTCGGAGTCAGAGTGGTGAAGCTGGAGTCCTCGGCCGCCGTACGGCCCTTGGAGTCCTTCGCGATCGCGTGCACCAGGTACCTGGTGCCGGCGGCGAGATGGGTGGACGGCGTCCAGGAGGCGCCGTCGGCGGCTATCTCCCCGGCTATCTCGGCGCCCTTGTCGTCCTTGACCCGGACCTCGGTCAACTTGCCCTTGGCGGCGCCGACCTTGAGGGCGCCGCTGGTGTCGACGGCCTTCGCGCCGTCCTTCGGGGTGATGGAGACGACCGCCTCGGACTGCTTGGTCTCGGCGGCGGCCGAGTCACCCTTCTCGCTCTTGGCGTCCCCGGAGCCGGAGCCGGAACCGGATCCCCCGCCACCGCACGCGGTCACGGCCAGCAGCAGGACGCCGAGTATCAGCGCCAGCAGCCCCCTGGCCCCGCGCCCCCGCGCGTCAACCGACGCCCCCGATATCGGTCGCACGTTCAAGTCGCTCTCCCCTCGCCGGGCCTGGTCAGGCCCGCATCACCCCCGCGATCACCGCGTGTCGGCGCATATTAACCGCATAAATTTCAGAATCTTGTGAGTACAAGGTCACCATTCAGTCACTGCCCGCCTTCCACTGCTTCCAACTCATATTCCATCCCCCGAGTCCATTGTCGGGAGCGACCTTTTTGTCATCGCTGTGGACGACCTCGACCACGTCACCGACGAGACTGCGGTCGAAGAACCACCCCGCGGGCGTCTCCGAGCTGCCGCCCTTCACATCCCTGAGGCCCACGCAGCCATGGCTGACATTGATCCTGCCGGGGGCGTCCGGCGCCCAGTAGTTGCCGTGCAGGAAGGTGCCGGAGTCGGTCAGGCGCAGGGCGTGCGGCACGTCCGGGATGTCGTACTCGCCGCCGAAGCCGACCGTGCGGCTGTTCATGCGGGTCACTTCGAGCATCTCGGTGACGACCATCTTGCCGTTGTACGTGGTCGTCTTCGGGGCGCCCGCGGTGATCGGCACGGTGGCGAGGAGTTCACCGTCCCGCCGGACCTCCATGGTGTGCCGGGCCGCGTCCACCAGGGAGACCTGGCTGCGGCCGACGGTGAAGGAGACGGTCTTGTACTGGAGGCCGTAGACCCCGGGCGCCCCCTCCACGTCCCGCAGCCGCAGCGCGACCGTCACGCGCGTGCCGGGCTGCCAGTAGTGCTCGGGGCGGAAGTCGAGGCGGCCCCTGCCGAACCAGTGCGGGCGGATCTCGACGGGCGGCTGCGAGGTGACGTGCACGGCGCGGGTGACGGCGGCGCGGTCCTGGATCTCCCGGTTGAACTCCAGGGAGACGATCATCCCGGTGCCGACGGTGGAGCGGTTCTCGGGACTGACGTACCCGATGAAGCGTTTGTCGGGGACGTACGTGGTGAAGGTGGTGTGCCGGGCCGAGCGGCGGCCGTGGGCGTCGAGGGCGACCGCGTGGACGGTGTACTCGGCGGCGAGCGCGAGCTGTTCCTCGTCGGGTTCCCAGCGCATGCCGTCGTCGGAGATGTGCCCGGGGACCGGGATGTCCTGCGCGTCCTGGGACTTGACGACGCTCACCGACTCCAGGCGCCCGCTGGGCACCCGGACCCGCAGTTTCTCCTCGGGCGGCACGCCCTTGGTGCCGTCGTCGGGGGCGACCCTGATCACGTCCTCGGGCGCGGGCGGCTTCCCGAACCCCCCGACCCCGCCGATCCCCCCACCCCCGCCCGGCGTGCACCCGGCGGCCCCGACCACCAGTCCTGCCCATGTCACTACGGCGACCATCACGGCCGCGAGGCGCCGAGCGCGCCCATCTCCATGTCTCACGAGCAGCTAAACGACGAGGCCCACCGGGGGGAAACGTGACCTTTGGATCTACGGCGACGGGGGCCTGCCGCTTTTTTGGGGGCGCGAGGAACTGCGCGACCGGCCCCCACCGACCCGCAGCCGCCCGACAGCCTGACCCGGCACTTCCGAAGGCGCCCCGCCCAACCCGGCGGAGCGAACCCGTGAGGGCGAGCCGACCGCTGGGCAGAACAGTGGGGAGGACGACGTGAGGGGGTGCCACGGTCGGGATGCCGTGTGCCCTTTTCCACCTCGTCCCACGAGCCGTGGGAGGACCGGTGTCCAGCGCAGCCGAGCAGGAGGCGGTGACCGAAGCCGCCGAGGAGCACCCCGCCGCGCTGGTGAACGGCGTGCGGCGGGGAGCACCACCCGTACCGGTGTGGCCCGGTGCGCCGACCCCGCTGGGGGCCAGGTTCCGGGTCGGCCCGGACGGGGTCGCGGGGACCAACTTCGCGCTCTGGGCGGGCGGCGCCGAGGCGGTCGAGCTGTGTCTGTTCGACGCGGACGGCAAGGAGACCCGGGCCCGGCTCAGCGAGCTCACGCACGAGATCTGGCACGGCTTCGTCCCCGGTGTGATGCCCGGCCAGCGCTACGGCTTCCGGGTGCACGGCCGCTGGGACCCGTGGACCGGCGGCCGCTGGAACCCGGCGAAGCTGCTCCTGGACCCGTACGCCCGCGCGGTGGACGGCGACTTCAGTCTGCCGCCCGAGGTGTACGGCCATGTCCGCGACTGGCCCCAGCAGCAGGTCGCGGACACCGTGCGCGACGACCGCGACTCGGCGCCGTACGTCCCGAAGGGCGTGGTCGTCCACGACGAGCACACCGACGACGAGTGGATGGAGGACCGCCGCCCGAAGACGCCGTGGGCGGACTCGGTCATCTACGAGGTGCACGTACGGGGCTTCACCGCGCTGCACCCCGGCATCCCCGAGGAACTGCGCGGCACCTACGCCGGGTTGGCGCACCCGGCCGCGATCGAGCACCTGGTGAAGCTGGGCGTCACGGCCGTCGAGCTGCTGCCCGTGCACCAGTTCGCGCACGAGGACCATCTGCTGCGGCGCGGTCTGAAGAACTACTGGGGCTACAACTCCATCGGCTACTTCGCGCCGCACGCGGGCTACGCCGCCTCCGGTACGACGGGCCAGCAGGTCGGCGAGTTCAAGCGGATGGTCCGCGCGCTGCACGCCGCCGGGATCGAGGTCATCCTCGACGTGGTCTACAACCACACGGCGGAGGCGGGTGAGCTGGGGCCCACGCTGTCCCTGAAGGGCATCGACAACCGGGGGTACTACCGTCTCCAGTCGGACGCCCGGCGCTACGCGGACTACACGGGCTGCGGCAACACCCTGCACGTCGTCCAGCCGCACGTCCTGCGCCTGATCACCGACTCGCTGCGCTACTGGGTGACGGAGATGGGCGTGGACGGCTTCCGCTTCGACCTAGCGGCCGCGCTGGCCCGCTCGATGCACGACGTCGACATGCTCTCGCCGTTCCTCGCGGTCATCGCCCAGGACCCGGTGCTCAGGCGCGTGAAGCTGATCGCGGAGCCGTGGGACGTGGGCTCCGGGGGCTACCAGGTGGGCGCCTTCCCACCGCTGTGGACGGAGTGGAACGACCGGTACCGCAACGCCGTACGGGACTTCTGGCGGGGCGCGCTGCCGGACGTGCGCGATCTCGGCTACCGCCTCTCCGGCTCCAGCGACCTGTACGCCTGGGGCGGCCGGCGACCGTACGCCTCGGTCAACTTCATCACCGCGCACGACGGTTTCACCCTGCGCGACCTGGTGTCGTACGAGAGGAAGCACAACGAGGCCAACGGCGAGGGCAACCGGGACGGCACCGACGACAACCGGGCGTGGAACTGCGGGGTCGAGGGCGAGACGGACGACGAGCGGGTCCGGGCGCTCCGGCGGCGGCAGCTCAGGAACCTGCTCACCACCCTGCTGCTGTCGACCGGCGTGCCGATGCTGGTCGCGGGCGACGAACTGGGCCGCACCCAGCGCGGCAACAACAACGCCTACTGCCAGGACAACGAGATCAGCTGGGTGGACTGGGGGCTCCTGGAGGACCCGGGCTGGAAGGCCCTGTTCGACCTCACGGCCCGGCTGATCGACCTCAGGCACCGCCACCCGGTGCTCAGGCGCCGGGCGTTCTTCTCGGGGCGGGCGCATTCCGCGGACGGTCTGCGCGACCTGGCCTGGTTCACCGCGCGCGGCACCGAGATGACGGAACGCGACTGGTACGCGCCCGCCGCCACGCTCGGCATGTATCTGTCGGGGCGGGACATCCCCGGCCGCGACGAACGCGGCGCGCCGATCCTCGACGACAGCTTCCTGGCCGTCCTGCACGCGGGCGACCGCCCGACGGCCTTCCAACTGCCGGGCCCGCCGTGGGCGGAGCGGTACGAGGTGGTCGTCGACACGTCGAGGGAGGAGCAGGACGAGGCCCCGGGGGTGGTGCACCGGGCGGGCTCGTCGGTCACGGTTCCGGCGCGGGCGGTGCTGCTGCTCAGGGTGGCCGGCTGAGGCGGTGGTGCAGGTCCGTGAACAGCTCATGTGATCGCCGGCCATGACAACTCCAAGCGACCCGGTGAAGTCGACTGCGGTTCGGCAACGCCGCCAAGGGGCGCGGGGAACTGCGCGACCAGCCACGACGGCGCCGCAGACGAACGACGGCACAACCCGGCACTTCCAGCGGAGCGCTTAGCGGAGGATCCCCCGCTGGTACGCCGTCGCGACCGCCGCCGCGCGGTCGTTGACGCCCAACTTGGCGTACAGGTGGGTGAGATGGGTCTTCACCGTGGCCTCGCTGATGAAGAGTTCGCGGGCGATCTCGCGGTTGGAGGTGCCCCGGGCGACCAGGGTGAGGACCTCGCGCTCGCGGGCGGAGAGGGGTTCGTTCGGCGGGGACTTGGGGGCGCGGACCGCGGAGACCAGGCGGGAGGCGACGGCCGGGGAGAGGACCGTACGGCCCTCCGCCGCCGCCCGTACCGCCGTGAACAGCTCGTCACGCGGGGCGTCCTTGAGGAGGTAGCCGGTCGCACCCGCCTCGATGGCCGGCAGCGTGTCGGAGTCGGTGTCGTACGTCGTCAGCACCAGGACCTTCGCCCGGGCGCCGGCGCGGGTCAGCTCCCGGATCGCGTCCACGCCTCCCCCGCCCGGCATCCGCAGGTCCATCAGGATCACGTCGGGGTCGAGGGCGGCGGCCCGCTCGACCGCCTCGACGCCGTCGGAGGCCTCGCCGAGCACCGTGAAGCCGGGCGCGGAGGCGAACATGCCCCGCAGACCGTCCCGTACGACGGGATGGTCGTCGACGATCAGCAGCGAGATGTCACCGGTCATGGCGGACCAACGGTACGCGAGCCGACAGCGCGGTGCCGTGGCCCGGTTCGGACTCGACGGTGAGGGAACCGGCGATGCGTTCGGCGCGGGCCCGCATGCCGTCGAGGCCGAAGCCGCCGGCGCGGGTGCGGGCGGGCAGGGCGAGCGGGTCGAAGCCGCGTCCGTCGTCGCGGATGTCGAGGATCACCTCGTCGGTCAGGAAGCTCAGGGTGACGCCGAGCCGGGTGGCCCGTGCGTGCCGGGCGGCGTTGGAGAGGGACTCCTGGGCGATCCTGAGCAGCGTCGCAGAGACCTCGTCGTGCAGCTGCTCGGCGCTGCCGGTGAGCGTGAACTCGGCGCGGACGCCGGTGCGTTCGCCCCAGTCGGCGACCGTGTTCTTCAGCGCCTGGGGCAGTCCGTCGTGCTCCAGGGCGACGGGCGCGAGGTTGTGCACCGAGCGGCGGGCCTCGCCCAGGCTGTGCCGGGCGAGGTCGATCGCCCGGTGCACATGCTCGCGGGCCTGCTCCTCGTCGGCCGTGTTGGCGACGACCTGGAGCTGGGCGATGATCCCGGTCAGTCCCTGGGCGAGGGTGTCGTGGATCTCGGCGGCGAGCCGGCGGCGCTCGTCGGCGACCCCGGCCTCCCGTGCCTGGACGAGGAGTTGGGCGTGAAGGGCGGCGTTCTCGTCGAGCGCCTGCTGGAGTGCCTCGATGGTCTCGGCGCGCTCGTGGGAGCGCTGCTCGCCCTGTTCGGAGAGGTGCGCGACCACCGCCTGGAGGCCGAAGTTGACGGCGAGGAGCACGCCGAACGCGGCCCACTGCATCCCGTTGAACGGCATCCCGCCGGCCTGCGCGGCGGCCACGGTGACCGCGCTGGCGAACAGCCCGAACCGCCGCCACAGGCCCGGGATCAGCTCGTCGGCGTCCATGTAGCCGGAGGCCGCGTAGAAGGCGAAGAACGGGTTGATCCAGGTGAGCCCGAAGGCGAGCGCCCAGCGGACGCCGTAGTACACCGTCCCCGCCCGGGACGGGATCCGGCCGCGGCCCGCCCGGCGTGAGCGGGTGACGTGCCACCAGAGCTGGAGCCCGATCGCGGCGGCGACCAGGACCCCGGCGGCCCCCCACTCGTCGGGGCCGTCCATCAGCTCGGCGGCGCCCGCCGCGAGGACGACACCGATGCCGAGCAGCGCCCACGGCCCCCAGACGTGCAGCTGCTCCCAACGGCGGTCGAGCTGTGTGTCCGTCGCCCTCATGGCTCCAGTCTGCACGGCCGCGCCCCTACTCCCAGCGGAACCAGCGCACCGCGGCGCCCGTCAGCAGCAGGATCCAGACGACCAGCACGCCCAGGTGGCCCCAGCCGGGCCAGTCGCCCGCGGCCGCTTGGTCGAGGGCCTCGGCCGCCGCGCCGAAGGGCGTGCAGCCGACGGCCCTCGCCAGCGCGTCCGGCATGCTCTGCACCGGCATCCACACGCCCGCGCAGAACATCGCCGGGAAGAACACGGCCGAGCCGATGGCACCGGCGATCTTCGTGGTCCGGGAGAGCGCAGAGACCACCGCGCCGAGCGCGAGAGCCGCGAGGACGGTCAGCAGGAGGGCGAGCAGATATCCGGCGGGCTGCCCCGGCAGGCGTACGGCGAAGGCGGCCCGGCCGACGACGAGCGCCAGCAGCGCCGACGCCAGCGCGGCACCGCCGTAGACCACCATCTGCGCGGACAGCAGGGCGGACGGGCGGACCGGGGTGGCGGACATGCGGCGCAGGATGCCGCGCTCGCGGTAGCCGGTCAGGGTCTGCGGCATGGACTGGAGGCCGCCGACGATCAGGCCGAGGAGCACGGTCACCGGGACGTAGGCGTCGACCGGGCGCAGGCCGCCGAAGTCGCCGTCGGGCCGCCGGAAGGACGGGATCGAGCCGAGGATCACCAGCAGCAGGGTGGGGAAGAGCAGGATCCAGAACAGGGCGCCCGGTTCACGGCGGAAGAGACGGGCCTCGGTGCGCAGTACGGCGGTGCTCATGCCGTCGCCTCCTGGGTCAGGTCGAGGAAGGCGTCGTCGAGGGTGGCGTCGACGACCCGGAGCTGGTGGGCGGTGATGTGGCGGCGGGCGAGGAGGGTGATGACCGCGTTCACCGTCTCGTCGGTGCCGGAGAGGGTGAGGCGGCCGTCCCGGTGCTCGACGGACGCGAGCGCGGGCAGCGCGTTCAACTCGTGGTCGTCGAGCGGGGCGGACGGGGTGAAGCTGATGACCGTGGCGCCCGCCGAGCGGTGGATCAGACCCGCCGGGGTGTCCAGGGCGGCGACCCGTCCCTTGTCGATGACGGCGATCCGGTCGCAGAGCCGCTGCGCCTCCTCCATGAAGTGGGTGACCAGGAGGACGGTGACGCCGTTCGCGCGGATGTCCTCGATCAGCTCCCAGGTGTCGCGGCGGGCGCGCGGGTCGAGGCCGGTGGTCAGCTCGTCCAGGACGACGATCCGGGGCCTGCCGACGAGCGCCAGCGCGATGAACAGGCGCTGCTTCTGGCCGCCGGAGAGCTTGGCGAAGCGGGTGGTGAGCTTCCCGGTGAGGCCGAGGCGTTCGGCCAGGGGCCGCCAGTCGGCGGGGTGTTCGTGGAAGGAGGCGTACAGCTCCAGAGCCTCCCGGACGGTGAGCTTGGCCTGGAGTTCGCTCTCCTGGAGCTGGGCGCCGAGGACGCGGGCCACGCGCGCGTGGTCGGCGACGGGGTCGAGGCCGGTGACCCGGATCCGGCCCCCGTCGGGGACCCGCAGCCCCTCGACGCACTCGACGGTGGTGGTCTTGCCGGCGCCGTTCGGGCCAAGAATGCCAAAAATCTCGCCCTCCTCGACGGCGAAGGACACACCGTCGACGACGGCCCGGCCCCCGTAGGTCTTGCGCAGTTCGCTGACTTCGATGACGGACATGGCAGCAGAGTCCCGGGCGGGGGCCGTGTGCCACATCGCCCGTCGCGCTCGAATCGGCATCAGCCGATCGGTGGATGCGGCGGTACGACCCCTCGAACACGCAGGTCGTAGGTCCAACGGCCGATTGCGGTCCGGCCAAAACTCGGTGGGCGTTGTCAGTGCCGGTCCGTAGGCTCGCAGCTGATGCCCACGACACTTGCACCCACCAAGGACCGATCAGCCGCAAGGACCCTGCTGCGCCTGTGGCCGTATGTCCGGCCGGCCCGCGCGCGGCTGTTCACCGCCGCGTTCGTCGCGATTCTCGCCTCCTGTACGGGGCTGGTGATCCCGCTCGTCCTGAAGTGGATCGTGGACGGCCCGGTCGCCGACGGGGACACGGCGGGCGTGTGGCTGGGGGCGCTGTACCTGCTGCTGCTCGGGCTCGCGGAGGCGCTGCTCTTCGGTCTGCGGCGGTGGCTGGTGGCGCGGCCGCTCTCCCATGTCGAGGCGGAGATGCGGGCCGGCCTGTACCGCCGCCTCCAGCGCCTCCCGGTGGCCTTCCACGACCGCTGGGCCTCGGGCCAGTTGCTGTCCCGGGCCACCACCGACCTCATGCTGCTGCGCATGTTCCTCGCCTTCCCGCTGACCTTCCTGCTGGTCAACGCGGTGACGATCCTCGTGGGCGTGCTCATCATGCTGCTCCAGGACTGGACCCTGGGCCTGGTGATCCTCGGTCCCGCGATCCCCGTGGTGATCACCTGCGTGATCTTCGAGAAGCGGTACCACCATGTGGCGCGCCTCGCCCAGGACCAGGTCGGCGACCTCACGACGGTCGTCGAGGAGAGCGTGCTCGGCATCCGCATCATCAAGGGCTTCGGCCGGCACCGTTCGCAGGCGCGGGCCTTTCGCGACCTGACGGGGAAGCTCCGGGGAACCGAACTGCGCAAGGCACGGCTGCTGGCCACGATCTGGGGTGTCATCACCACGCTCCCGGAGGTGGCCATCGGAGCGGCTCTGGTCCTGGGCTGCGTCCAGGTGGCGGACGGCGACCTGTCGGCGGGCACGCTGGTGGCGTTCCTGTCCACGGCCCTGGCGCTCAGGTGGCCGGTGGAGTCCATCGGCTTCCTGCTGGCGATGAGCCAGGAGGCGGCAACGGCGACGGAACGCTATTTCGAGGCGATGGACGAAGTACCGGAGCAGGAAAGCGCGCCCCACAGGGGCGCGGGGAACGGCGCGAGTACCCCCCACCGGCCGTCAGCCGACAACGACGGCATGCGTTTTTCGGCGGTCTCGTTCCGCTTCCCCGACGCCTCCGAGGATTCCCCACCGGTCCTCGACCGCATCGATCTCCACATCCGGCCCGGTGAATCGATGGCCCTCGTAGGCGCTACGGGCAGCGGCAAGACCGCCCTCACCGCCCTCGTCCCCCGCCTCCATGAGGTGACCTCCGGCCACATCACGCTCGACGGCGAGGACATCACCGCCATGCCCAGGGAAACGCTGCGCGCCCTCGTGGCCGTCGCCTTCGAGGACCCCACCCTCTTCTCCACCAGCGTGGCCGACAACGTCCTGATGGGCCAGGACGAACGAGAACTGGACAGAGCCCTCTCCGTGGCGCAGGCCGACTTCGTGCACGCCCTCCCCCAGGGCACCGGGACCCAGGTCGGCGAACAGGGCCTCAGCCTCTCCGGCGGCCAGCGCCAGCGCCTCGCCCTCGCCCGGGCCGTCGTCGGCAAGCCGAGGTTCCTCGTCCTGGACGACCCGCTGTCCGCGCTGGACGTGCACACCGAGGCCGCCGTGGAGGCCGCGCTGCGGGACGTGCTGGCCGACACCACCGCGCTGATCGTCGCCCACCGCCCCTCCACCGTGCAGCTCGCCGACCGGGTCGCGCTGCTGTCGGAGGGCCGTATCACGGCCGTCGGCACCCACCACGAACTGCTGCGCACCAACGCCGAGTACGCCCATCTGATGTCCGGGTCCGGGGACTCCGGGGAAGGGGAGGACGCCCGATGACGGCCCCCACCACGTCCGCGCCCACCACCACGGACGAAGAGCCGCGACCGCCCGGTCAGGAACGGGCCGACGACGCGTTCGACGAGGACCGGCTGCCCTCTCCCCCGCGCGCGACCTCCCTCCTGCTGCGCTCCCTGCTCGCCCCGATGAAGGCCCGCGTCACCGTCACGACCCTCCTGCTGCTGCTCCAGCAGGCGGCCGTGCAGGCGGGCCCGCTGATCGTGGCCTACGCGATCGACCGGGCCGTACCCGCGTTCCGGGACCACGACCACGGGCCGCTGATCGCGGTGGGCGTCGGCTATCTGCTGTGCGCGCTGGCCTCCGGCGGCCTCCAGTACGCGTTCATCCTGGCCTCCGCCCGCGTCAACCAGGACGTCCTGCTCGACCTGCGCGGCCGGATCTTCCGGCACGCGCAGGCGCTGAGCATCGACTTCCACGAGCGCTACACCTCGGGCCGGCTCATCTCCCGCTCCACGACGGACGTCGAGTCGCTGCGCGAGCTCCTGAACGAGGGCCTCCAGGAGCTCGTCACCGTCGTCCTGTCCTTCCTCTACATCTCCGCACTGCTGCTCTGGCTGGATCTCGGCCTCGGCGCGGTCGCGGTGGCGTCCTTCGTGCCGCTGTACGGGCTGATGCGGGTCTACCAGCGGCGCGCGGGCCGGGTGTACCGGAAGCGGTCGACCGCGATCGCCGCCGTGATCGTGAAGTTCGTGGAGACGATGAACGGCATCCGCCCGGTGCGCGCGTTCCGCCGCGAGGCCGCCAACGACGCCGACTTCGCCGTACTGAACAAGCGGCACGAGCGGGTCAACGGCGACGCGCTGCTGGAGATGGCCCGCTATGTCGTCGGATCCCGGCTGGTCGCCAACACGGCCGTCGCGGGGATCGTGCTGTGGGGCGCCTACCGGGTGGCGCAGGGCTCGCTGGAGCTGGGTGTGCTGGCGGCCGCGGTGCTGTATCTGCGGCGGCTGTACGACCCGATCGACCGGCTCGGGATGTTCCTGAACTCCTACCAGTCGGCGGCGGCCTCGCTGGAGAAGATCGCGGGCCTGCTGGCCCAGACCCCGACCGTGCCGGAGCCGTCGGCCCCCCGGCAGCTGCCCGCACTGGAGTCCGCGGACCGTCCCGGCCGTGAGGTGGTCTTCGAGGGGGTCTCCTTCGCGTACCGCACCGGCGGCGAGGTGCTGCCCCGCTTCGACCTCACGCTCCCGGCCGGACAGACCGTCGCGGTGGTCGGCTCGACCGGCGCCGGGAAGTCGACGCTCGCCAAGCTCCTCGCCCGTTTCTACGACCCCACCGAGGGCCGCGTCCTGCTGGACGGCGTGGACCTGCGCGAGCTGGCCGTGCCCGAACTGCGGCGCGGGGTGGTCATGGTGACCCAGGAGGCGTTCCTGTTCTCCGGCACGGTCGCCGAGAACATCGCGATCGGCCGGCCCGACGCGAGCCGCGAGGAGATCGAGCGCGCCGCGAAGGCGATCGGCGCCCACGACTTCATCAGCGCCCTGCCCGACGGGTACGACACGGACGTACGCAAGCGCGGTGGCCGTATCTCGGCCGGGCAGCGCCAACTCGTGGCGTTCGCACGGGCGTTGCTCGCCGACCCGGCGGTGCTGATCCTGGACGAGGCGACGAGTTCGCTGGACATCCCGGGCGAGCGGGCGGTGCAGCGCGCGATGGCGACGGTCCTCAAGGGCCGTACGGCCGTGGTGATCGCGCACCGGCTGTCGACCGTGGAGATCGCCGACCGGGTCCTGGTGATGGAGCACGGCCGGATCGTCGAGGACGGCACCCCGGCCGAACTGGTCGCTGGCACGGGCCGGTTCGCGGACCTGCACCGGGCCTGGCGGGACAGTCTGGCGTGAGCGACCAGATGCGGGGGGACGAGTGATCGACGCGTACGAGGACCCGGGCACGCCGGACGTCCGGGGCGGCTGGCGGTACCTGTGGTGGCTGGTCCGCTGCCAGCCGGGGCGGTCCGTGGCCGGGGCGCTGCTGGGCAGTTCCTGGATGGTGCTGCTCGCGGCGACGCCGTACCTGATGGCGAAGGCGATCGACGAGGGTCTGGAGCCGGGCGACTGGGCGGCGCTGGTGCTCTGGTGCGTCGCGCTGTTCGCGGTCGGTTCCTTCAACTCGTGGCTGAGCATCATGCGGCACCGCACGATGACCCGGGTGCGGATGGACGCCAACTTCCGCACGGTCAAGGTGGTCGTCGGCCAGGCGGTCCGCCTCGGCGCCGCGCTCTCGCGCCGGACCGGGGCCGGGGAGGTCGTCACGATCGGCGTGGGCGACGTGCAGACGATCGCGCAGGCCCTGACCGTCGTCGGCCCCGGCGTCGGCGCCTGTGTCGCCTATCTGACGGTCGCCGCCCTGCTGGTCTCGGTCTCCACGGTGCTCGCCACCGTGGTCCTCCTCGGCATCCCGGCGATCGTCCTCCTCGTGGGCCCGTTCCTGTCCCGCCTCCAGGGCGCCGAGACGGAGTACCGCAACCGCCAGGGCGTCCTCACCGCCCGGATCGCCGACCTCGCGGGCGGCCTGCGCGTCCTCAACGGCCTCGGCGGCAAGGGCCTGGTCGCCGACGCCTTCCACCGCGACTCCCAGCACCTGCGCGCCCAGGGCTACCGGGTCGGCGCGGTCACCAGCTGGGTCCAGGCCCTCGGCGTGGGCCTGCCCACCGTGTTCCTCGCCACGGTCACCTGGCTCGCGGCCCGCCTGGCCGCCCAAGGGGACATCACGGTGGGCGAGTTGGTGGCGGTGTACGGCTATGTCGCGGTCCTGGTGGGCCCGGTGGCGTTCTGGGTGGAGTGCGGATACCAGCTGAGCCGGGGGGTGGTGGCGGCGAGGCGGGTCGTGGCCTTCCTGCGCCTGGAGCCACTGGAGGACAGGGGCACGAGGGACGCCCCGGCGGAACCGGCGGTCCTGCACGACCCGGAGTCGGGCGTGAGGATTCTCCCGGGCCGCCTCACCGCCCTGGCCTCGGCACACCCGGCGGACGCGGCGGCGGTACTGGACCGCGTGGCCCGCTATACGCCTTCAAGGGCGACCTGGGGCGGAGTACCGCTGGACGAGTTCAGGCTGCCCCAGGTCAGGGAGCACATCCTGCTGGCGGACCACGAGGCGGACTTGTTCGCAGGAACTCTGGGCGAGGTGATCGCGCCCCATAGGGGCGCGGGGCTGCATCAATCTGCGGCTCCGCCGCGGGGCGCGACCAGCCACAACGAACTCGCAGCCGCCCTGCACGCAGCCGTGGCAGACGACATCGCGCAGGGTCTCCCAGACGGCCTCGACTCCCCCATCGACGCCCAGGCCCGCAACCTCTCCGGCGGCCAACGCCAACGCATCCGACTCGTCAGAGCCCTCCTCGCCAACCCGGAAGTCCTCCTTGCCGTAGAACCCACCTCCGCCCTGGACGCCCACACAGAAGCCCTCGTGGCAGAACGCCTGCGCGAGGCAAGAGACGGCCGTACCACAGCCGTCACCACCACCTCCCCCCTCGTCCTCGACCACGCCGACACCGTCCTCTACCTCGTCGACGGCAAGCTCGCAGCGTCCGGCACCCACCAGCAACTCCTCACGCAGGAACCGGGATACCGCGCCCTGGTCGCAAGAGACGTGGAGGCCATGAAGTGACCGACGCCCACCTCCCGGTCGCCGACCAGGCAGCCGTACGGCGCGCCTCCGTCCGGCTCATCCGCCAGGACACCCGCGCCTTCACCACCGTCCTCGCCCTGAACGCCGCCGCCGCCCTCACCGGCCTCTCCGGCCCCTGGCTGCTGGGCCGGATCATCGACGAGGTGCGCGCGGGACAAGGCGTGGCCGCGGTGGACCGGCTCGCCCTCGTCCTCCTCGTCTGCGCGAGCGCCCAGCTCGTGCTCGCCCGCTGGGCCCGCTACGTCGGCCACCGGTTCGGCGAACGCACCCTCGCCCGGGTACGCGAGGAGTTCGTGGACCGCACCCTCGCGCTGCCCGCCTCCGTCGTGGAGCGCGCCGGCACCGGTGATCTCACCGCCCGCGGCACCGCGGACGTGGCGACCGTGGGGACGACGCTGCGCGACGCGGGACCCGAACTGCTCATCAACGCCGTGCAGTTCCTGTTCCTGCTCGCCGCCGTCTTCGTCCTGAACCCCCTGCTGGGCGCCGTCGGCCTGGTTGGTCTGCTGCCCATCTGGTGTGTGCTGCGCTGGTATCTGCGGCGGGCGAGGGACGGTTATCTGGCCGAGGGCGCGGCCACCTCCGACGTCGCCGAGATCCTCGCGGCCACCGCGTCCGGCGCCCGCACGGTCGAGGCGCTGCGGCTGGAGCAGCGGCGGATCCGGGCGAGCCGGGACGCTCTCGACACGGCCCGCCGCACCCGGCTGTACACCCTCTACCTGCGCAGTGTGTTCTTCCCCGTGGTCGAGATCGCGTACATCCTGCCGGTGGCCGGTGTGCTCCTGATCGGCGCGGTGCTGCACGCGCGGGGCGTGCTGAGCCTGGGCTCGGTCGTCGCGGCCGCCCTTTACCTCCAGCAACTGGTGTCCCCGCTGGACCAGATCCTGGTGCGGGTCGAGCAACTCCAGTCCAGCGGCGCCTCGTTCGCCCGGGTGGAGGGGCTCGCGGGGGCGCCGCGGGCCTGTGCCGAGGACTCCCCCGTCCCCGCCGACGACCGCATCGACGTCACCGATGTGCGCTACTCCTACGGCCGCGGCGGTGAGGTCCTGCACGGCGTCGACCTGACCGTGCGGCCCGGTGAGCGGCTCGCGGTGGTCGGCCCGTCCGGTGCCGGGAAGACCACGCTGAGCAGACTGCTGGCCGGGGTCGACGCGCCCACGTCGGGGTCGGTGACCGTCGGTGGCGTGCCCGTGGTCGGCCTCGGGCCCGAACAGCTGCGCCGCCAGGTCGTCCTGGTCACCCAGGAGCATCACGTCTTCCTGGGCACGGTCCGCGACAACCTCCTCATCGCCGAACCCGGCGCCGGGGACGAGGAGTTGTGGGACGCGCTGAGGGCCGTAGGGGCGGACGGGTGGGTGCGGGAGCTGCCCGAGGGCCTCGACACCCGGCTCGGCGAGGAGGGCCGCTCCACGGACGGCTCGCAGGCGCAGCAACTGGCGCTGGCCCGGGTGGTGCTGGCGGATCCGCACACACTGATCCTCGACGAGGCGACCGCCCTGCTCGATCCCACGACCGCGCGGCACACCGAGCGCGCCCTGGCCGCCGTACTCGAAGGGCGCACGGTCATCGCCATCGCGCACCGGCTGCACACCGCGCACGACGCGGACCGGGTGGCGGTGATGGAGGACGGCCTGCTGACCGAACTGGGCACGCACGAGGAGCTGGTGGCGGCGGGCGGGGCGTACGCGGCGCTGTGGGGGTCGTGGCACGGCGGGCCGGGCGACAGCTGACCCCGGGCGGCATCGGGGTGTCGGGCGGACCAGGCCGCCCTGCATGTGCCGGCCGTCGGCCCACGCGCCCGTATATCGAACATGAACTACCGGACAACGAACCGTTTCCGGCCAACTTTCTGACGCGCTCCTGACAGACAGCGCAATCCACTGCCACTCTTCCCACGGCAACTTCACAGCAACCCCACAGCACCACCGTTCTGCGTACCTCCCTGTTGTGCCCGGACGGTCGACCCACCGTCCGGTCTCCCCTGGCCGCGTGATCCGCGGCCGCGCAGAAGGAGTCAGTGTTGAGAGACAGTTCCTCCCACAGACGCGCCCCCCACGCCCCCCACACCCTGCACCGCAAGGCCGCTGCCGTGGCCCTCGTCGGTGTCTCGGCCCTGATCGCCGCAGCCGTCCAGTCGGGCGCCGCCACCGCAGCCCCGGCGAAGGCACCGTCGGCCGCGAGCAAGGTGATCCCGGGCGCCGAGTCCCTCAGGCTCAGCCCCGCCCAGCGCGCCGAGCTGATCCGCCAGGCGAACGCGACCAAGGCGGACACCGCCAAGGACCTCGGCCTCGGTGCCAAGGAGAAGCTGGTCGTCCGTGACGTCGTCAAGGACGGCGACGGCACCCTGCACACCCGCTACGAGCGCACCTACGACGGCCTGCCCGTCCTCGGCGGCGACCTCGTGGTGGAGACCACGAAGTCCGGCGCGACCGAGGGTGTCGTCAAGGCGACCGCCAAGGCCATCAGGCCGGCCACCACGACCGCGGCCCTGCCCGCCGCCAAGGCGGAGAAGCAGGCGCTGACCCTCGCGAAGGCGGCCGGCGCCGACAAGGCCGACACCGACCGCGCCCCGCGCAAGGTGATCTGGGCGGGCAACGGCACGCCGACGCTGGCGTACGAGACGGTCGTCGGCGGCCTCCAGGAGGACGGCACGCCGAACGAGCTGCACGTGATCACGGACGCGGCGACCGGCGCCAAGCTCTTCGAGTACCAGGGCATCGAGACCGGCACCGGCAACACCATGTACAGCGGCACGGTCACCCTCGGCACCACCCAGTCCGGGTCGACGTACAACCTGACCGACGGGGCGCGCGGCAGCCACAAGACGTACAACCTCAACCGCGGCACCTCCGGCACCGGCACCCTCTTCTCGGGCGCCGACGACATCTGGGGCAACGGCAGCGCCTCCAACACGGAGACGGCCGGCGCGGACGCGCACTACGGTGCCGCCCTCACCTGGGACTACTACAAGAACGTGCAGGGGCGTTCGGGTATCCGCGGTGACGGCGTCGGGGCGTACTCCCGGGTCCACTACGGCAACAACTACGTCAACGCGTTCTGGTCGGACAGCTGCTTCTGCATGACGTACGGCGACGGCTCGGGCAACACGCACCCGCTGACGTCGATCGACGTGGCCGGTCACGAGATGACCCACGGCGTCACGTCGAACACCGCGGGGCTCAACTACTCGGGCGAGTCCGGCGGGTTGAACGAGGCGACCTCCGACATCTTCGGCACGGCCGTCGAGTTCTACGCCAACAACTCCTCCGACGTCGGTGACTACCTCATCGGCGAGGAGATCGACATCAACGGCGACGGCACGCCGCTGCGTTACATGGACAAGCCGAGCAAGGACGGTTCGTCGAAGGACAGTTGGTACTCGGGGATCGGGTCGGTGGACGTCCACTACTCGTCGGGCCCGGCGAACCACTTCTTCTACCTCCTGTCGGAGGGCAGCGGCACCAAGACCATCAACGGGGTCACGTACAACTCCTCGACCTCGGACGGTCTTCCGGTCACCGGCATCGGCCGGGACAAGGCGGAGAAGATCTGGTTCCGCGCGCTGACCACCAAGTTCACCTCGACCACCAACTACGCGGGCGCCCGCACCGGCACCCTCGCGGCGGCCGGTGAGCTGTACGGCACCACCAGCGCCGAGTACACGGCCGTGGCGAACGCCTGGGCGGGCGTGGCGGTCGGCACGCGTCCCGGTGGCGGCGGCGGTGGCGGCACCTCCTTCGAGTCCACCACCGACGTATCGATTCCGGACAACGGGGCGGCGGTCAATTCGCCTATCACCGTGTCGGGGCGTACGGGCAACGCGCCGTCGAACCTCGCGGTCGCGGTGGACATCGTGCACACCTACATCGGTGACCTCCGGGTGCAGCTGATCGCCCCCGACGGCACGGCGTACACGCTGAAGGCGTACGGCACCGGCGGCAGCAGCGACAACATCAACACCACGTACACGGTGGACGCCTCCTCCGAGGTCGCCAACGGGACCTGGCAGTTGCGGGTCCAGGACAACGCGGCCCAGGACACCGGTTACATCAACAGCTGGAAGCTCACCTTCCCGTAGACCCGCGGGCCCACGGACAG
>NZ_JBHUXV010000096.1:0-37283 GCF_042669125.1 Streptomyces sp. NPDC057253
GGCCCCGCCACGTCTGCTGCGTGTGTCCCTCTACAGGGCGCCGAAGCCCACCTTGCGCGGAGCCGGCTCACCGAGCTCGACGTACGCGAGACGGTCGGCCGGGACGAGGACCTTGCGGCCGTGCTCGTCCACCAGGCTCAGCAGCTGAGACTTGCCGGCCAGCGCCTCCGCCACCGCCCGCTCGACCTCCTCGGCGCTCTGACCGCTCTCCAGAACGATCTCGCGGGGCGCGTGCTGCACGCCGATCTTGACCTCCACGGCTATGTCCCTCCGACGGTCAGTGAAGTGCGCGACCTTCCGCGCCGTACCCAGCACACATTAGCCCGGTGAGGGGACGTACACGCTCCGGGTGAGAACGCCAACAGCGAACACCGGACGGGAACAAACGACCCGCACGCGCGCGTGCGGGTCGTTCGGTGTGTCCGGCGGTCTTCACGGCCGTGCTTCCGGCGGTGTCCTCAGTGGTGGTCGGTGCCGTGCAGCGGGAAGCCGGCGATGCCCCGCCACGCCAGGGAGGTCAGCAGCTGGACCGCCTGGTCGCGCGGCACGCTGCGGTCGCTGTGCAGCCAGGAGCGCGCCACGACCTGGGCGAGACCGCCGAGGCCGGAGGCCAGCAGCATCGCCTCGGCGGGCGAGAGGCCGGTGTCCTCGGCGATCACGTCGCGGATGGCCTCCGCGCACTCGTTGGTGACCTTGTCGACGCGCTCGCGGACGGCGGGCTCGTTGGTCAGGTCCGACTCGAAGACCAGCCGGAAGGCGCCGCCGTCGTCCTCCACGTACGCGAAGTACGCGTCCATGGTCGCCCGGACGCGCTGCTTGTTGTCCGTGGTGGACGCGAGCGCGTCGCGTACGGCCCCGATCAGGGACTCGCAGTGCTGGTCCAGCAGGGCCAGGTAGAGGTCGAGCTTGCCCGGGAAGTGCTGGTACAGCACCGGCTTGCTGACGCCGGCCCGCTCGGCGATGTCGTCCATCGCGGCCGCGTGGTAGCCCTGTGCCACGAAGACTTCCTGCGCGGCGCCCAGCAGCTGGTTCCGTCGGGCACGGCGCGGCAGGCGCGTCCCTCGCGGGCGTGCCGCCTCTGTCTGCTCGATGGCTGTCACGCCGCCTCCCAATGTCGTCCACATGCGGTGTGCGCCGCGCCGCCATCGTACTTTTCGGTAACCGTGCTGTGCGCGGTGCGAGCGCAGAATTTCACGGACCGGACGGTGACGAAAGCCGCGCAAAGGTTTCAAACAGGGATCTGACGGGCAGCGTCGGTCCCGTTCCTGTTCAGGAATGCCCTGATGAGTGCTTCCTCGTCCTCGTCACCGGTAGTCGTCCTCGTCGATCGAGACGACCCTGGCCTGCTCGATGAGGTCGGCCTCGCTGGCCCGGCCGGGGTCCACGCCGGTCAGCGGGTCGTCGCGGTGCGGCGCGATGTCGGTGTGCTGCTCCGCCGCGTCGTCCTCCGGTGCCTCGACATCGAGCTCGACGTCGTCGGTCTCTTCCTCGAAGGCCTCGGGGTCGGTGGGGTCGTAGGCCATGGTGGGGCTCCCTTCCTAGAACGTCCCTGATGCGCACAGGGGGCCACAAACGGGTGCCCTGCGTACGAGCCTAGGAGACACACGATCTGGACGCCATGCGATGTGCGCGGGGCGTGTGAGCGATGCATGTGCCCCGGTCTGCCCCGCTCTTGCGCCTCACGCGGCGCCTCGTACGCGCGTCTGTGATGGCGAACACACGAACCAGTGCGTGATCGTCTCGTAACATTGCCGCATGTCTTCGACCGAGGTGCCCTTCGTGCCGCCCGCCAACGTGCTTCCGAAGGTGTCGCCCGTCAGGGTCGGTGAGGGCGAGCAGCTCCGGTCGGTGAGGCTCCAGGGGATCACCCTGACGGTGCGTTCGCGGCCACCCGCGCGCGAGGGGCTGCCGCCCGCGTTGTACGTCCACGGCCTCGGCGGTTCCTCGCAGAACTGGTCGGCGCTGATGGAGCAGTTGGAGGGCGATGTCGACGGCGAGGCCCTCGACCTGCCCGGCTTCGGGGACTCCCCGCCGCCGGACGACGGCAACTACTCGGTCACCGCGCACGCGCGCGCGGTGATCCGTCTTCTCGACGCCTCCGGCCGCGGACCGGTCCACCTCTTCGGGAACTCCCTCGGCGGCGCGGTGTCCACGCGCGTTGCCGCGGTGCGGCCGGACCTGGTCCGCACGCTCACCCTGGTCTCGCCGGCCCTCCCGGAGATCCGCGTCCAGCGCACGGCCGTGCCCACGGGACTGCTGGCGCTGCCCGGTGTGGCCGGACTGTTCACGCGCTACAGCAGGGGCTGGACGGCCGAGCAGCGTGTCCGAGGGGTCACGGCCCTCTGCTACGGCGACCCCGGCCGGGTCAGTCCGGAGGGCTTCCAGCACGCGGTGGAGGAGATGGAACGGCGGCTGCAACTGCCGTACTTCTGGGACGCGATGACACGTTCCGCGCGCGGGCTGGTCAACGCGTACACGCTGGGCGGCCAGCACGCGCTGTGGCGCCAGGCCGAGCGCGTCCTCGCCCCGACCCTGCTCGTCTACGGCGGCAGGGACCAGCTGGTCGGCTTCCGCATGGCCCAGAAGGCGGCCCGCGCCTTCCGCGACTCCCGGCTGCTGACCCTGCCGGAGGCGGGGCACGTGGCGATGATGGAGTACCCGGAGACGGTGGCGGGGGCGTTCCGCGACTTCGTCTCGGACAAGGAGGCGGCCTCCTCCGAGGGGTCCGGTTCGGTGGGGGGCTCCGAGGGGCGGGACGGCGCGGTGAGGGGCTCGGGTCGCGGGGGCGATGCCGGGACGGCCTCCGGCGGCGGCGCCGATGCCACGACCGTGGGGAGCTGAGGCGGGGCGTGGGACGCCACAGTCGACGCGGGCCCGCTCCCAAGAAGGGGTCCGACACCAGCAGTTCAGGCAAGGGCGGTTCGGGGAACCCGCCCGAGGCTTCCTCGGCGCGGGCGCAGCAGTCGTCGGCGCAGGCGGCTCGGTGGGGTGGGCCACCGGAGCGTGGCCCCGGGTACGGCGTGCCTGCGGCGGGAGGGTCCGGAGCGGCCGGAGGGCCTGGCTACCGGGTCCCCGCGCAGGGCGGTCCGAGACTCCCCGAGGGCACTCCGGCGCACGGCTTTCCCCGGCTCGAGGAAGGCACCCCCGCGCGGGGGCTTCCGCGGCTGCCGGACGGCACGCCGGCCCATGGATTTCCGCGGCTGCCGGAGGGCACCCCGGCTCACGGGTTCCCCCGGCTTCCCGACGGCACCCCGGCTCATGGGTTCCCCAGACTTCCCGACGGCACCCCCGCCCGCGGGGTCCCCAGGGCGCGGGGTGGGCATCCCGAGCAGCGTGAATCCGGGGGCGGCTGGGGGGAGTTGGGCGGCCGCGGGCCGAGTGGGCCCGGGAACGTGCCTCCGCGGCAGCGGCAGCAGCCCGCGGGGCCGCGGTCGGGACCCCGGCAGGAGTACCTCGACGCGTTCACCGACGACGTCGACGTCTTCGCCCCCGGGACACCGCGCGGGCCCCAGGGTCCGCGAGGCCCGCAGGGACCGCAACGGGCTCAGGAGCCTCGCCGAGGCACCGGGGTGGCCGTCGCCGAGCACCCCTCCGACCCCTACGGCTCCCTCACCGACTGGCCGGACGACACCCGCACCGACACCGACCCCGGCTCCGACGACGTACCGCCCCTCGAAGCACCGCCGGCGGCCAGGGGCGGCAAGGGCCGGGCCTTCACCGGCATCGCGGCCGCCGCCGTCGTCACCGTGCTCGCCGTCGTCGTCGCCGGACAGGTCACCGGCGAGCGTGACACCACTGCCGGCACCCAGGCGGTGACCGACCAGGCGCGGGACGCCCGGGACTCGGTCACGGCCGGGCAGCCGACGCCGTCGTCCTCGCCCAGCGTCGCGACGCTGACGTACGAGCAGGCGATGGGCACGAAGTACCCGCTCAGTGCCAAGCTCGACGGCTCGGGGAAGTTCGACGCGATCCCCGGCGTCGACAAGGCGCCCGGCAAGGGCCAGAAGTACACCTATCGCGTCGACGTGGAGCAGGGGCTCGGGCTCGACGGCGGACTCTTCGCCGAGGCCGTCCAGAAGACGCTCAACGACGACCGCAGCTGGGCCCACGACGGCGCCCGGACCTTCGAGCGCATCTACTCCGGCAAGCCCGACTTCGTCATCACGCTCGCGAGTCCCGGCACCACGGCCGACTGGTGCGCCAAGTCCGGCCTCGACACCACCGAGGACAACGTCTCCTGCGACTCGGCCGCCACCGAACGAGTGATGATCAATGCGTATCGATGGGCGCAGGGATCAACCACATACGGTGATCGGATCCATGCTTACCGTCAAATGTTGATCAACCATGAAGTCGGTCACCGTCTCGGCTACTCCCATGTGACGTGCGACAAGAACGGCGAGCTCGCGCCGGTGATGCAGCAGCAGACGAAGTTCCTCGACCACGACGGAATCCACTGCCGGGCCAACCCCTGGCCGTACCCCGGAAGTTGACGGACGGCACACAGGTCACATTGACATGGGTTGATCCAGTCGTACATATTGCAGGGCATGTGGTCTAGTCATGCCGTCGAGAACAGCGCCGCCATTCAGCTGGCGCTCATCGGCGTGACCCCGCTCTGCGTGGCCGACATTCTCTGTCGCTGACGCCCGCCCCTCAGGCGCACGCGTCGCGAGTTCCGCAGTTCCTCCCGTGACCTGGGTCACGGCCTTTCGACGTCCTGACGCCGGGGCAGACGTCCGTCCACGTTCGTCTCATCCTTCGTCAATCTGTCTCACCATACGAGACTCATCATTTCGAGAGGTCGTCTCCGATGCGTCAACCGTCCCTCACGAAGCGCCGCGTGGCCGCGGTGTCCGTAAGCCTGGTTCTGGCAGCGGGCGCCGCCGCCTGCGGCCCTGAGGACAACGATGCCAAGAGCTCCGGTGGCGACACCACGCCCCACAAGGGCGGCACCCTCACGGTCCTGAACTCCGAGGCCCAGTCGGACTTCGACCCGGCCCGCCTGTACACCTCCGGCGGTGGCAACGTGCCCTCGCTCGTCTTCCGCACACTGACCACCCGCAACCGCGAGAGCGGCGCGGCCGGCACCGAGGTCGTCCCCGACCTCGCCACCGACACCGGGCGCCCCAACAAGGACGCGACCGAGTGGACGTACACCCTGAAGAAGGGCCTCAAGTACGAGGACGGCACCGCGATCACCTCGGCCGACATCAAGTACGGCATCGAGCGGTCCTTCGCGCCCGAGCTCTCCGGCGGCGCCCCCTACCTGCGGGACTGGCTGGTCGGCGCGGCCGACTACCAGGGGCCGTACAAGGACAAGAAGGGCCTGTCGGCGATCGAGACGCCGGACGCCCGGACCATCGTGTTCCACCTGAACAAGCCCGAGGGCGAGTTCCCCTACCTCGCCACGCAGACGCAGTTCACGCCCGTCCCGAAGGCCAAGGACACCGGCACGAAGTACGAGGAGCACCCGGTCTCGTCCGGCCCCTACAAGGTCGTCAAGAACGAGAACGACGGTCAGACCCTCCTCCTGGAGCGCAACACCTACTGGTCCGCCGCCACGGACGCCGAGCGCAAGGCGTACCCGGACAAGATCGACGTCAAGTCCGGACTCGACTCCTCGGTGATCAACCAGCGGCTGTCGGCGTCCCAGGGCGCGGACGCGGCCGCGGTCACCACGGACACCAACCTCGGCCCGGCCGAGCTCGCCAAGGTCACCGGTGACAAGGAGCTCGCCGCCCGCGTCGGCACCGGCCACTTCGGCTACACGAACTACATAGCGTTCAACCCGACGGTCAAGCCGTTCAACGACATCAAGGTGCGCCAGGCGATCTCGTACGCCGTCGACCGCTCCTCCGTGGTGAACGCGGCGGGCGGTTCCGCGCTGGCCGAGGCCGCCACGACCTTCCTGCCCGACCAGAAGTCCTTCGGCTACGAGGCCTACGACCACTTCCCGGCGGGCGCGACCGGCAACGCGGCCAAGGCCAAGGAGCTGCTGAAGGAGGCCGGCTACCCGAACGGGCTGACCGTCACGCTGACCCACGACAACGCCCAGAACTTCAAGACCAGCCCCGAGATCGCGACCGCGATCCAGGACGCGCTCAAGAAGGCCGGCATCACGGTCAAGCTCCAGGGCCTGGAGGACAACAACTACTCGGACACGATCCACAACGTGAAGAAGGAGCCGGGCTTCTTCCTCTCCGCCTGGGGTGCCGACTGGCCCTCGGGTGGCCCCTTCCTCGCCCCGATCTTCGACGGCCGGCAGATCGTCAAGGACGGCGCGAACTTCAACTCGGGCCTGCTCAATGACAAGTCGGTCAATGCCGAGATTGACGCGATCAACAAGTTGACCGATCTTGACGCCGCCGCCAAGAGGTGGGGTGCGCTGGACAAGAAGATCGGCCAGCAGGCGCTGACCGTGCCGCTGTTCCACCCGGTCTACAAGCGGCTGGTCGGCAAGGGCATCAGGAACGTTGTGATCAGCGACTGGACCGGTGTCCTGGACATCTCGCAGGTCGCGGTCAAGTAACCCGATGAGCGAGGCACTTGTCGCCACCGAGATCCCCGAGGCGACCGCCCCGGGGGTCTCGGGGGCCCGTCAGTTCTGGCGGCGGCTGCGGGCGCAGCGCGCCGCCATGGCCGCGGCGGCCGTCGTCGCGCTGCTCGTCCTGGTCGCGCTCGCCGCGCCGCTGCTCACCGCGCTGGAGGGCCAGGACCCGACCACCTACCACCCCTCCCTGATCGACTCCGCGCGCGGCGGTGTGCCGATCGGATCCTTCGGGGGCGCCGGCGGGGACCACTGGCTCGGCGTCGAACCACAGACCGGACGCGACTTGTTCGCGCGTCTGGTGTACGGCGCCCGGGTCTCCCTGGGCGTCGCGCTGGGCGCCACCGCCGTACAGGTCCTCCTCGGTGTCGTCGTGGGCGTGGCCGCCGCACTCGGCAACCGATGGGTTGATCAACTGTTGAGCCGGATCACCGACATCATCGTGGCGATGCCGTTGATGATCATGGCGTTGGCCCTGCTGGCGATCGTGCCTGAGAACTTCCCGAGGCCGATCCTGGTCGCGCTCATCATCGGCTTCGTCGCCTGGGGCACCATCGGCAAGATCGCCCGCGCCCAGACTCTCACCCTCAAGGAACTCGACTACGTGGCCGCCGCCCGGCTCAGCGGCTGGGGCACCTGGCGGATCGCCCGCCGGGAACTGCTGCCCGGTCTCGCCGCACCGGTCATCACCTACGCGGCGCTGATGGTCCCGGCGAACATCACCATCGAGGCGGCCCTGTCCTTCCTCGGCGTCGGCGTGAAGCCGCCCACGCCGTCCTGGGGGCAGATGCTCTCCTCGGCCGACGTCTGGTACCAGGCGGCCCCGCAGTACCTCCTGCTGCCCGCGGCCGCGCTCTTCGCGACCGTGCTCGCCCTCACCGTCCTCGGCGACGGCGTCCGCACCGCCCTCGACCCGCGCGCGGCCTCCCGCCTGCGCGTCGGCACGGGCCGCAGGCAGGAGTCCAAGGCGGACGGGTCCACAGCGGGCGAGTCGAAGACCGGCGAGTCCAAGGTGAGCAAGGAGGCCGGCTCATGAGCGGCTTCGCGGGATTCGCGGTGCGCCGGACCGTGAGCGCGGTCCTCACCCTGCTCGCCCTCTCGGTCATCATCTACGTCGTCTTCTACGCCACCCCCGGCAATGTCGCCCAGATCACCTGCGGCCCGCGCTGCTCGCCGGAACAGGTCCACCAGGTCGCCCAGCAACTCCGGCTCGACGACCCGCTGTACCTGCGCTACTGGCACTTCCTCCAGGGCATCGTGGTGGGCCACGACTACTCCACCGGCACCTCCGTCGAGCACTGCTCGGCACCCTGCCTCGGGCTGTCGTACCAGAGCGACCAGCAGGTCACCCGGATCATCCTGAACAAGCTGCCCGTCAGCCTCTCCCTGGTGATCGGCGGCATGGTGCTGTGGCTGCTGCTGGGCGTCGGCACCGGTGTGCTCTCCGCCTGGCGGCGCGGCCGGTTCACCGAGCGCGCGCTGACCGGCATCACCCTCGCGGGCGTCGCCACGCCCGTGTTCGTCATCGGCCTGGTCCTGATGATCGTGGTCTGCGGCCAGCTGGAACTGCTGCCCTTCCCGGAGTACGTCCCGTTCACCGACGACCCCGAACAGTGGGCGTGGGGCCTGCTGCTGCCCTGGGTCACGCTCGCCCTCGGCGAGGCGGCCTACTTCGCGCGGCTGACCCGGGCGTCGATGCTGGAGACCCTCGCCGAGGACCACATCCGCACCTTCCGCGCCTACGGCGTCGGTGAGCGCTCCATCGTCGGCCGGCACGCCCTGCGGGGCGCCCTGGCGCCGATCATCGCCCTGAACGCGAACGACTTCGGCAGCGCGGTGGGCGGTGCCGTCCTCATCGAGTCGCTGTTCGGACTGCCCGGCATCGGCCAGGAGCTGGTCCACGCCGTCACCGTCGTCGACCTCCCGGTCGTCGTCGGCATGGTCCTGGTCATCGGCTTCTTCGTGGTGCTCGCCAACGCCGTCGCGGACGTGCTGTACGCGGTGGCCGACCGACGGGTGGTGCTCGCATGAGCCTGGTCCAAGTCACCGACCTGACCGTCGAGTTCGGCGACCTGCGCGCCGTCGACGGCCTCTCCTTCCGGCTGGAGCAGGGTGCCGCCCTGGCCCTGGTCGGCGAGTCCGGCTCCGGCAAGTCCACGGTCGCCTCGGCCCTGCTCGGACTGCACCGGGGCACGGGAGCGCGCGTGAGCGGCTCGGCCGAGGTCGCCGGGGTGGACGTACAGGAGGCGTCGGACGACGAACTGCGGCGGCTGCGGGGCGCCAAGGCCGCCATGGTCTTCCAGGACCCGCTGTCGTCCCTGGACCCGTACTACGCGATCGGCGACCAGATCGCCGAGGTGTACCGCGTGCACACGCGTGTGTCGCGTCGAGCGGCACGCGCGCGTGCGGTGGAGGTACTGGACCGGGTCGGCATTCCGGACGCCGTACGGCGGTCCCGGTCCCGTCCGCACGAGTTCAGCGGCGGCATGCGCCAGCGCGCTCTCATCGCGATGGCACTGGCCTGCGAGCCCGACCTGCTGATCGCCGACGAGCCGACCACCGCGCTCGACGTGACCGTCCAGGCCCAGATCCTCGACCTGCTGCACACCCTGCGCCAGGAGACCGGCATGGGCCTGCTGCTCGTCACCCACGACGTCGGGGTCGCCGCCGAGAGCGTCGACGACGTGCTCGTCATGCGGCACGGCAAGGCCGTCGAGCACGGCCCGGTCGCCGAGGTCCTCGGAACGCCCGCGCGGACGTACACGCGCGAACTGCTCGCCGCGGTCCCGCGCGTGGAGGCGCCCCGGGCGCCTTCCGGGGAGACCGGCGACGTGGTCCTCGAAGCGACGGGCCTGCGCAGGGAGTTCGGGCGCGGCAAGAAGGCCTTCGCGGCCGTGGACGACGTCTCCCTGACGGTCCACCGGGGCGAGACCCTCGGTGTCGTCGGCGAGAGCGGCAGCGGCAAGACGACGCTCGGGCGGATGCTGGTCGGCCTGCTCGCCCCGACGGAGGGCGAGGTCCGTTACGACGGCCACGCACGCGTGGGCGTGAACCCGGCCGTGCAGATGGTGTTCCAGGACCCCGTCTCCTCCCTCAACCCCCGCCGCAGCGTGGGCGAGTCCATCGCGGACCCCCTTCGGGCGCGGGGCGAACGAGAGGAGCAGCGGATCAGGGGGCGCGTGCGGGAGCTCCTGGAGCGCGTGGGGCTCGAAGGGGCGCACTACGACCGCTACCCGCACGAGTTCAGCGGCGGTCAGCGCCAGCGCGTGGGCATCGCGCGGGCGCTCGCGGCCGACCCGCGCGTCATCGTCTGCGACGAGCCCGTCTCCGCGCTCGACGTCACCACCCAGGCCCAGGTGGTGACCCTGCTCGGCGAGCTGCAACGGGAGCTCGGACTCGCGCTGGTCTTCGTCGCGCACGACCTCGCCGTCGTCGGCCAGGTCAGCGACCGGGTCGCCGTGATGCGGCGCGGCCGGATCGTCGAACAGGGCCCGGCCGACGAGGTCTACGACAGCCCGCGGGATCCGTACACCAAGCAGCTCCTGGCCGCCGTACCGGCGCTCGATCCGGGGATCGCGGCCCGGCGCCGGGCCGAACGCCGGGCAGTGGCCGTGAGCTGACGTTCCGTGTCCGAATGATCTCCTAGCGCGACCGAACGCGACCCGCACGGGAAAGTTACGAGCGTTCACCCCTTTTGGTGGCGCGATGGACAACCGTCCGTCGCGCCACCGCCTTGTCCGCATACGTTCGTCCCGCTGCGAGCCGCCGGGCCAACGGCGGCTCCTCATACGGGAGATCGGGGGTGCACTCGTGCGCATCGGACTGCTTACGGAGGGTGGCTATCCGTATGTGAGCGGTGACGCCAGGCTCTGGTGCGACCGGCTCGTGCGCGGGCTCGAGCAGCACGAGTTCGACATCTACGCGCTCAGCCGCACCGAGCACCAGGAGGTCGAGGGCTGGGTTCCGCTGCCGCCGCAGGTCGACCGGGTGATCACGGCCCCGCTGTGGACCGCGGAGGACGACGGGGTGGTGTACGGGCGGCGCGCGCGCCGTCGGTTCGCCGAGTCCTACGGGGAGTTGGTGGTGGCGCTGTGCGAGGGGGGCGCCGCGGAAGGGTTCGGGACGGGCTCGGGGAAGAGCACGGCGAAGGGCTCGGGCAGGGGCTCGGGGCAGGGCACGGGGAAGGGCTCGGGCAGGGACTCGGGGCAGGGCTCCGTGGAGGCGCCCGGCGTTGAGGCGGACCGTTTCGCCAGTGCCCTGTACGGGCTCGCCGAACTCGCCCGCGACGAGGGCGGGCTGGTGGGAGCGCTCCGCTCCGAGACCGCCGTACGAGCCCTGGAGCGCGCCTGTCGCGCGCCCGGCGCCCGGCAGACGGCTCGCGAGGCGCGCGTCCCGGATCTGCTCGCCGTGGCCGGGCACCTGGAACGCGCGTTGCGCCCCCTCTCGCTCGACTGGTACGAGGACGACGGCCTCGGCGCGGTCGACCTGTGCCACGCGGCCGCCGGCGGCTCCGCCGCCCTGCCCGGACTGCTCGCGCACTACTTCTGCGGCGTACCGCTGCTGGTGACCGAGTACGGCGTGCGGCTGCGGACGCACTACCTGGCCGACACCGGGTCCTCGCCCGCCGTGCGCGCCCTGCTCGCCTCCTTCCACGGCCGGCTCGCCACCGAGACCTACCGGCGGGCCGCGGTCGTCACGCCCGGCAACACCCACGCCCGCCGCTGGCAGGAACGCTGCGGCGCCGAGCGCGAGAAGCTCCGCACGGTCTACCCCGGCATGGACGCCGGTCACTTCGCGGAAATCGGCGAGTCGGCGCAGTGCGTGGACCCGGACACGCTGGTGTGGGTCGGCCGGGTCGAACCCGCCAAGGACCTGATCTCGCTGCTCCACGCCTTCGCGGAGATCCGCAAGGAGGAGCCCAAGACGCGCCTGCGGATCATCGGCGCGCCCGCCGGCTCCGAGGGCGCGGCCTATCTGGGGCACTGCAAGGCCCTGGCCGCACAGCTCTTCCCCGACGAGGCGGACGGACTGCACGCCGTCGGCGACAACCCGGTCTCCTTCGAGGAGATCGGCGGGCCGGAGGTGCCCACCCTGGCCGACGCCTACGCCTCGGGCGCGGTCACCGTCCTGTCCAGCGTCGTCGAGGGCTTTCCGATCAGCCTGGTCGAGGCCATGTTCTGCGCTCGGGCGACCGTGTCCACCGACGTCGGCGCGGTCGTGGAGGTCATCGGGGGCACGGGGCTCGTCGTACCGCCGCGCAATCCGAAGGCGCTCGCGGAGGCGTGCGTGACCTTGCTGCGCGACCCCGAGCGCCGTGAGCGCCTGGGCGCCGCCGCGCGCGCCCGCGCACTCGAACTCTTCACCGTGGAACAGAACATCACGGCATTTCACGGCATTTACCTGGAGATCGTCTCGCGCACCCCGGTCCGCCCGGTAGTCCTGGACGGCACCGGTGAACCCCTGCCGTTCGCCGCCCCCGCCGAGGCCCATGTGCCCGGCCGCTGGACCGAGCGCAGCACCCGAGTCGTGGCCCGCGGCGGCCCCGGCTGGGCCGCGGGACCCCCGGTCCGTGCGACACCTCCCTTCGCCGCCACGGAAGGAGCGCCCGGATGAGCGACCTGGGACTCGACCAGCCTGCCGGCCCTGGCAGCCCTGGGGCTCGGGACACAGAGCCGGGGGAGTTGTTGGTGGGGGAGACGGGGGCGGAGGCGGAGGCCTCTGATGTGCTCGGCGAGCACGAGGTGGGCTGTGCCGACGACTCCGGGGAGCAGGAGCCGCGGGCTGCGAAGGCCGCCGGGAACCCGGGGCAGGCCGACCCGATCGGCCCCTCCGGAGAGGCAGAGGCAGAGGCAGAGGCAGCGGCAGTGGCAGGGGCAGCGGCAGTGGCAGGGGCGGACGCAGAGGCAGCCACAGCCGCCCCCACTCCACCAGCGCCCACCCCCCGCGCCCCCGAGATCTCCACCGGCCGCACCCCCACGACCACCCCCGCCCGGCGTTCCGCGGCAGACCCGGTGAAAGCCCTGATGCACCGTCACCGCGAGCTGTGCGAACGGGCCGTCGACCCCCTGGAGATCGCGGCGGGCCTGGAGGCCCACGGCGTCACCGACCGCACCGCCGTCCGCTTCCGCCACCGGGACGTCTTCTCGCTCGCCGAGGAGATGTACGCCCGCGTCCCGAGGGACGGCGAGACACCCCCGCCCCCCACGGCCGACAGGACATCGCGGCCCCGCGCCGACTGGGCCCTGCTCACCCTCCTGCCCGGCGCCCTGTGCGCGGCCACGGTCGTCGGCATCCGCCTCACCCACGGTCAGCCCCGCCTGGTCGTCGCACTGGTGGGCGCCCTGGCCGTCTCCTTCGCCGTCCGCGCGGCCCTGTCCCGAGGCCCGCTCGGCACCCCCGACCGCGCGCCCACGACCACCCCCTCCACCTGGACGTACTGGCTGCTCGCCTACGCCGCCTTCGGGGACGGTCTGCTCGGCGCGGCTGTGACCGGCGGCCCCGACGCCCTGCCCACCGGCGCCGCCGACGCGCCCTGGCCCGTGGCCACGGCCCCCCTCCTCGCCCTGACCCTGTCCTGCGCCCCCGCGGCCTGGTCCGCCCACCGCTTCACGGCCCGCGCCCGCCGCAAACTGACCGTCAGCCGCGGCCTGGAGGACTTCGCGGCCTCCGTACGACCCCTGCTGCTCGGCACCTTCGCCCTGTACCTGTGCGCCCTGACCGCCCTTCTCGCCCTGTCCGCCACGCTCCTGGACGAACCCGCCCCCTACGCGCAGACCCTCACCCTCGGCGCCCTCCTCTTCCTCGCCCGCCTCCTCACCACCCACGGCTTCACCCACGCTCCCGTGGTGGTGCTCATCGCCGCCACGACGGCCCAGGCGACGACCCTGGCCGCCACCTTCGCGTCCCGCCTGCCGGGCTGCGGGTTCCTGGCCACGCCGGTGGACGCCCTCGTGGACCTCTGGGGCCCGGCCGGCATCCAGACCCTCTCCTGCGGACTCGGCGCCCTCGCCCTGTTGATCCACGCGACCCGCAAGCTGACCAGGGCCTCGGCCCACGCCCAGGAGGAGCCGTGCTGACCCGACTCCGCCCCACGCACCCGCCGTAGCACTGACCAGCCGCTCCAGCGACCGCCCGCCCGAGCGACCACCCGGTGTGAGCGGACGCCGTCCGCTGAACCCGCCCCGGCGCAACCCCCATCCGCCGCAGGCATCCCGGCCCACCGCCGGAGGCATCTCGCAAGCCCCTCCCGAAGGAGAACCCGCAATGACCACCTCCCGACCCGCCCCCAAGGCCCCGGGAGCAGCCCGATGAGAGTCCTGCTGATCGGAGCCAACGGCTACCTCGGCCGCTTCGTCGCCGACCGTCTGCTCGCCGACCCCGCCGTCCAGCTCACCGCCCTCGGCCGCGGTGACGACGCCGACGTCCGCTTCGACCTCGCGTCCGGCAGCCCCGGCGCCCTCACCCGCTTCCTCGACGCCGTCCACCCGGGCGTCGTCGTCAACTGCGCCGGCGCCACCCGCGGCGGTGCCCGCGATCTCACCCGCCACAACACGGTCGCCGTCGCCACCGTCTGCGAGGCCCTGCGCCGCAGCGGCTGCGGAGCCCGTCTGGTGCAGATCGGCTGCGGCGCGGAGTACGGACCCAGCCAGCCCGGCTCCTCCACGGCCGAGGACGCCGTCCCGCGCCCCGGTGGCCCGTACGGCGTCAGCAAGCTCGCCGCCACCGAACTGGTCCTGGGCTCAGGCCTGGACGCGGTCGTCCTGCGCGTCTTCTCCCCGGCCGGCCCCGGCACCCCCGCCGGATCCCCGCTCGGCCGGCTCGCCGAGGCCATGCGCCGCGCCATGCAGTCCGGCGACGGCGAACTGAAGCTCGGTGGCCTCGGCGCCCAGCGCGACTTCGTCGACGTCCGCGATGTGGCCCGCGCCGTCCACGCCGCCTCGCTCTCCGCCGCCCAGGGCGTCATCAACATCGGCTCGGGCCGTGCCGTCCGCCTCCGGGACGCCGCCGCGGTGCTCGCCCGGGTCGCCGGATACGGCGGCGCCCTCCACGAACTCGACGGCCCTCCCGGCCCGCTGAGGGCGACCATCGGCCACCCCCGCTCCGAGCCCGACCACGCGGCGCCGGTCGCGTACCCGTATCCCGACGGCTGCGGCAGCTGGCA
Source organism: Streptomyces sp. NPDC057253 (assembly GCF_042669125.1). Lineage (NCBI taxonomy): Bacteria > Bacillati > Actinomycetota > Actinomycetes > Kitasatosporales > Streptomycetaceae > Streptomyces > Streptomyces sp. NPDC057253. The sequence continues at coordinate 14,712 of NZ_JBHUXV010000096.1, forward strand.
GCAGGCCGATGTGCGCACCGCACGCGACAGGCTCGGCTGGCGCCCCCGGATCAACCTCGAAGAGTCCCTCGCCGACATCTGGATGGAGGCGGCATGTCGCATCTGACCAGCACGAAGAGCGGTACGCCCGGCACCGAACTCCGTGCCGGCCTGGGGGTCCCCGGCTTCGCCCACCCCCTGGTCGCCCCCGCCGAATGGGCCGAACTCAGCCGCCCCGGCACCCCCCTGCACTGGACCGTCCTCAACATCGCCGACGGCCCCGGCGCCCGCCCCGACCCGCACTGCCTCGAAGCGGCCGGCCGGCTGCGCAACGCGGGCGTCCGGGTCCTCGGCCACCTCGACGCCACCTACGGGGCCCGGACCTTCGGCGAGCTGATCTCCGAAGGGCAGCGCTACCTCGACTGGTACCAGGTCGACGGCTTCCTCCTGGACCGCTGCCCGACCGGACGCGCCGCGCTCCCCGAGATCCGCCGCATCGTCACCACGCTCCGAGCGCTCCGTGACGACACTCACATCGTCCTCGGCCATGGCACCCACCCGTACCCCGGATACGCCGAGAACGCCGACCAGTTGATCACCTTCTCCGGCCCCTGGAGCGACTACCGCTGGTCGCAGGTGGCCGAGTGGACCGCCGACTACCCGACCGAGACCTTCTGCCACCTCGTCCACGGGCTGCCGGGACCGCATCTCGAGGAGGCGCTGCGGATCGCCCGCTGGCAGGGCGCGTCCACGATCTGGTTCACCGACCGCACGGACCGCGGCGGTCGCGTCGACCCCTTCGAGACGATGCCCGGCTACTGGGACGAAATCGTCTCGCGGATCGGAACGGGTGTCTCGGAATGAAGAAGCCCATGGCAGTGTTACGGGGAGAACAACTGTAGTGATTGACCGACCAACGGAGTCCCCGTGTCGCTGCCACCCCTGGTCGAGCCGGCCGCCGAGCTCACCGTAGACGAGGTCCGCAGGTACTCCCGCCACCTGATCATCCCCGACGTCGGGATGGACGGGCAGAAGCGGCTGAAGAACGCCAAGGTGCTCTGTGTGGGCGCCGGCGGCCTGGGCTCGCCGGCGCTGATGTACCTGGCCGCGGCGGGCGTCGGCACGCTCGGAATCGTGGAGTTCGACGAGGTCGACGAGTCGAACCTGCAGCGGCAGATCATCCACAGCCAGGCCGACATCGGCCGCTCCAAGGCCGAGTCCGCCCGCGACTCCGTCCTCGGCATCAACCCGTACGTGAACGTGATCCTTCACGAGGAACGGCTCGAGGCCGAGAACGTGATGGACATCTTCAGCCAGTACGACCTGATCGTCGACGGCACCGACAACTTCGCGACCCGCTACCTGGTCAACGACGCGTGCGTGCTGCTCAACAAGCCGTACGTGTGGGGCTCGATCTACCGCTTCGACGGCCAGGCCTCCGTCTTCTGGTCCGAGCACGGCCCCTGCTACCGCTGCCTCTACCCGGAGCCCCCGCCCCCCGGCATGGTCCCCTCCTGCGCCGAGGGCGGCGTGCTGGGCGTGCTGTGCGCGTCCATCGGCTCCATCCAGGTCACCGAGGCCATCAAGGTCCTCACCGGCACCGGTGAGCCGCTCGTCGGCCGCCTGATGATCTACGACGCCCTGGAGATGCAGTACCGCCAGGTCAAGGTCCGCAAGGACCCGAACTGCGCGGTCTGCGGCGAGAACCCGACCGTCACCGAGCTCATCGACTACGAGGCCTTCTGCGGCGTCGTCTCCGAGGAGGCCCAGGAGGCGGCCGCCGGCTCGACGATCACTCCCAAGCAGCTCAAGGAGTGGATCGACGACGGCGAGAACATCGAGATCATCGACGTCCGGGAGATCAACGAGTACGAGATCGTCTCGATCCCCGGCGCCAAGCTGATCCCGAAGAACGAGTTCCTCATGGGCACCGCCCTCGAAGGCCTTCCGCAGGACAAGAAGATCGTCCTGCACTGCAAGACGGGTGTCCGCAGTGCGGAAGTCCTCGCGGTCCTGAAGTCCGCGGGCTTCTCCGACGCGGTCCATGTCGGCGGCGGTGTGATCGGCTGGGTCAACCAGATCGAGCCGGACAAGCCGGTCTACTAGACCCGCACCTTCCCGAGAGGGGCTCGGCACCACGTGTGCCGGGCCCCTTTCCGTCATCGACCCTGGGCGCAGACCTTGCCGTCCTTCGGCACCGTGCCCTTCAGCAGATACGCGTTCACGGTGGAGTCCACGCAGTCGCTCCCGTTGCCGTACGCCGTGTGCCCCTGGCCCTCCCAGGTGAGCTCCACACCGACCCCCTTGCCCAACTCGTCCGCCATCTTCCGGGCGCCCTCGTACGGCGTCGCCGGATCGCCCGTGTTGCCGACCACCAGCACCGGCGCTGCACCCGGCGCGCTCACCTCCGGCGTCTGCGACTGCCCGGCCACCGGCCAGTCGTGGCACCAGCCGGCCGCGTCCCAGGCGAGGAAGGGGCCGAACACCGGCGAGATCCTCTCGAACTCCGGCAGCAGCCTCTTCGCCTGTGCGAGTGTGGGCCGCTGCTTGTCGTCCAAGCACGATATGACCCGTTGGGCATGCGGGAGCAGGCCGTAGTGCCCGGACGGATCACGCTCGTTGTAGCCGTCGGCGAGTGCCAGCAGTTCGGAGCCGTCCCCCTGCTCGGCCGTCTTCAGTGCGCTGGTCAGTGAGGGCCAGCTGTCCTGGCGGTACAGCGGATAGACGATGCCGGTGAACGCGAGCACCTGGGTCAGCTTGCGCCCGGAGTAGGTGGCCAACGGCTTCGCGTCGATCCGCGCCAGCAGGTCCGCGATCCTCCGGGTGCCCTGCGCGGGGTCCTGGCCGGTGGACTTCAGGTAGTTGTCGAGCGCGCGCTGGAAACCCCGGGCCTGGTTCCTGCGGTGACCCACCGCGTCGGCGCTCGGGTCGACGACCGCGTCGAGCACCAGCCGCCCCACCTTCTCCGGGAACAGATGGGCGTAGACACCGCCGAGCTGGGTGCCGTACGAGATGCCGAAGTAGTACAGCTTGTCGTCGCCGAGGACCTGGCGCATCAGGTCCATGTCGCGCGCGGTGTCGGTGGTCGAGACGTGCGCCAGCAGCTTGCCCGCGTCCTTCTCGCAGCCGCGCGCGAAGTCGGTGGCGTCCTGGAGGTAGGCCCGTTCCTCGGCCGGGGTGTCCGGGGTGGCGTCCACGGACTCGGCCGCCTGGATCTCCTTGTCGCCGCGGCAGCGGACGCCTTCGCTGGCGCCGACCCCGCGCGGGTCCCAGCTCACCAGGTCGTACCGCTCGCGCAGCAGGGAGGCGGTGGCGGCGTACGCGGGCAGCGTGCCCACGCCGGTGAGGCCGGGGCCGCCGAAGTCGAAGAGGAGCGAGCCGATGCGGTCGCCGCCGCGGGCTCTGGTGCGGATCAGCGCCAGGTCGATCGTCTCGCCGTCCGGCTTCGACCAGTCCAGGGGCGTCTTCAGCGTGGCGCACTGCCAGTCGTTGCCGGGCGGGGAGGAGTCCCCGGTGGCCTTGCAGCGCCCCCAGTCCAGCTTCTGTGAGGTCAGCGAGGCGGGCAGCGCCTTCGCGTCCCTCGTGGTGGGCCCGGCGCTGCCCGCCCGCTCGTCCCCGTCACCGCCGGACGAGCCGCCCGACGAGCCGCCGGAACAGCCCGCCGCGAGCAGCGCGGCAGCGGCGGCGGCCGCCGCCCACCGTACGAAACGCCCCATGACAGTCCCCCTCCCCAGCCGTCCGTGCCGATCCACGAACGTCGGTCCGGCCATGGTAGGCCGAGCACGTGAAGCCTGTCGGAGCCTGTGGATAACGCTGTGACCTGGTATTTCGTGCACGCTAGAGGGTCATGAACAGACGGTGCCCGCCGGCGGCACCTTTCCGTTCAGCAGGTAACCGTCCACCGCCGACTGCACACACCTGTTCTTGCTGTCGTAGGCCCCGTGCCCCTGGCCCTTGTACGTGAGCTCGACACCCACGCCCGCGCCGAGTGCCTCCACCATCTTCCGGGCGCCCTCGTAGGGGGTGGCCGGGTCGCCCGTGTTGCCCACCACGAGGATCGGCGCGGAGCCGGCCGCGCTGACGTCGGGATGGTCGGCGGCGCCCGGCACGGCCCAGTCGGTGCAGCTCACCATGGACCAGGCCATGAAGTCGCCGAACAGCGGGGAGGCGGCGCGGAACTCCGGCAGCCTCCGCTCGACGTCGGCCGGGGTGTACCGGGGCCTGTCGTCGGCGCAGTTGATGGAGATGTTGGCCGCGGTGATGTTGCTGTACTCGCCGTTCTCGCTGCGCCCGTTCATCGAGTCGGACAGCAGCATCAGGATCCTGCCGTCGCCGGCGTACGCCTGGTCCAGGCCCTCGACGAGGTACTCCCAGAAGTCCTTCGAGTACAGCGACTGCGCGATGCCGTTGGTCGCGGCGGTCTGGGTCAGCGGCCGCTGGCCGATGCCCGGGATGGGTTTCCTGTCGAGGTCCGCGAGCAGTTTGGCGATGCGGTCCTTGACGTCCTGGGCGGTGTCGCCGACGGGACAGTCCTCGGGCTTGGAGGTGCAGTCCTCGGCGAAGTTGTCGAGCGCGAGCTGGAAGCCCTCGGCCTGTCCGAGGGAACCCTGCTCGCTGGTCTGCGTCGGGTCGACGACCGCGTCGAAGACCGCGCGCCCGACGTGCTGCGGGAAGAGGTGGGCGTAGACGCCGCCGAGTTCGGTGCCGTACGAGATGCCGAAGTAGTACAGCTTGTCGTCGCCGAGGACCTGTCGCATCAGGTCCATGTCGCGGGCCGCGTCGGTGGTGCGCACGTGCGGCAGCATCTTCTCGGAGTTCTCCTCGCAGGCCGCGTTGAACTCCTTGGTGTTGGCCATCAGCGCGGTGCGCTCGGCCGAGTCGTCCGGGGTCCAGTCCTGCTCGAACCAGTAGTCGAGCTGTGGGTCGTTCAGGCACTCCACCGGGGCACTGCGGCCCACTCCGCGGGGGTCGAAGCTCACCAGGTCGTAGCGGGTGCGCAGTTTCGCGTAGTCCGCGCCGAAGGCGGGCAGCGTGGTCACCCCCGAGCCGCCGGGGCCGCCGAAGTTGAAGACGAGCGAACCGATGCGCCGGCCCTCGGCGCCGCTGGCCTTCGCCCGGATCAGCGCGAGGCCGATCGTGTCCCCTTTGGGCTTCGCCCAGTCGAGCGGGACCTTGAGGGTGGCGCACTGCCACTCGGCGCCGCCCGGCAGGGGAGAGGGCGCCTCCCCGCCGCCCTCGGCGCGGGACGGGGCCGGGCAGTCCTTCCAGTTGAGCTCCTGGGCCGACAGGTCCTCGTCGTGGGAGTCGTCGCAGCCCGCCAGCGCGCAGGACAGCAGCAGGACGGCGGCGGTCAGGGCGACGCCTCGTCGAGGGGGGTTCGGCATGCTCCCATCCTGCGGTCGCGCGCTCGGGGGCGCTCGGGGCGCGTGCCGTAAGAGGTACGCCCCTGCGTTACAGCGCGCCCTTGCGGGACAGGTGGTTGAAAGCGAGCCAGCCCGGCAGCACCGGCAGCCAGAGCGTCAGCAGACGGAACAGCAGGACGGCCGGGGCGGCGACCTCCTTGGGCAGCCCCACGGCGATCAGACCGACCGTCAGGGTCGCCTCGACGGCGCCCACACCGCCCGGTGTCGGGGCGGCCGAGCCGAGGGCGTTGCCGGCGAGGAAGACGACGGCGACGCTGGCGATGCTCAGTGACGTGCCCTCCTGGCCGAAGGCGCGGATGGAGGCGTCCAGGCACATCACGAAGCAGGCCGTCAGCAGCAGCATGCCGCCGATGCCGGTGACCAGCTTCTGCGGCCGCTGGAGCACGTCCAGCATGCGCGGCACGACACCCGCGAACAGCGACCTCACGCGCGTGACGACGAACTTCCTGAGGAACGGCACCGAGGTGACCACGAGCACGAGCACCGCCACCGTCAGCAGACCAGCGATGACCGTCCGGGACGGCGACAGCGACGGCGTCTTCTCGGTGCCGGTCAGATAGCCGAAGGACAGCAGCATCAGGATGTGGCAGCCGAGCCCGAAGAGCTGCGAGGCGCCGACGCTCGCGACCGCGAGCCCGGGCCGCACCCCCTGGCGTTGCAGGAAGCGCGTGTTGAGCGCGACACCGCCCACCGCGGCCGGCGCGACGATCTTCACGAACGACCCGGCGACCTGGGCCGCGACCGTCCGCAGGAACCCCACCCGCTCGGGCACGAAGCCCAGCAGCGCCATGGCGGCGGCGAAGTAGCTGCACGCCGAGAACAGCACGGCCGCGGCGACCCAGCCCCACTCGGCGTTCTCGATGAGCGGCCCGAACTCGATGTGGGTGAGCTGCGTCAGCAGGAAGTACGCGCCGATGGCGCCCGCGATGACGCTGATCAGGGTGCGCGGTTTGACCCGTTCCAGACGGGCCGGCTCCACCGGTGCCTGCGGCCTGATCAGCAGGACCTCGTGGCGGATCTGGCTCAGCAGGTCCTCCTCGCGGGCCTCCTCCAGAGCCTCGTCGATGGCCCGCTTCTCGGCCCGCGCCTCCGCGCGTACGGCTTTCTTGTCGGGCTTCTCCAGTGGCGGCCTGGCGTCCTGCGACCCCTCGTCCAGGTGGGCCTGCTTGGCCTGCCTGGACGCCTCCAGGACCGCCTCGCGCTCGCGCTGGGCCCGCTCCCGGGCGAGTCTGCGCAGCGTCGCGCGCGTGGAGCGGGTCAGCGCGATGGGCTGGAGCATCGGCAGGCAGTCGGCGACGGCGTCGGGACCGAGGACCTCGACCCCGGAGGCGACCGCGCGTTCCGCGCCCGCGAGCAGTCCCAGGGTCGTCACCAACTGGGCGACGTCCATGCGCAGCAGCAGGGTGCTGGCCGCGATCTCGCCGCCGCGCAGGTCGGTGAGGATCACCGCGCCGGAACGATCCACCAAGATCGCGTCACCGGCGAGCCTGCGGTGCGCGATGCGCCGTGACTGCAACGCCTTCACCTGGCGCCAGGTGTTGCGCAGCAGCTCGTCCGTGATCTCGTCCTCGGCCAGCGATTCGAGCGTGCGCCCGCCGGTGTGCTCGTAGACGAGCATCACGGCGTCGGGGCCGAGTTCGGAGGTGGCGATCAGCTTGGGCGCGTTGGCTCCGGCCGCGATGGCGGCGTAGGCGAGCAGGGCCTCCTGCTCCAGGGCCTGGCGCAGCGACTGGAGGCTGCTGCGGGTGGCGAAGCCGCGCAGCGTGAGGTTGCGCCACACCCGGTAGAAGAAGCCCTGCGCCTGCTGCTCGCGGTCGACCACGGTGACGTCCAGCGGCGGGCCGTCCTCCAGGGTGACGAAGTAGCGCCGGCCGCGGTCGCCGTTCTCCGCGGTCTCCGGGGTCTCCTCGCGGGCCGCGCTGACCGGGTGGAAACCGACGGTCCGCAGGCCCGCCATCAGGGTCTGCCCGGTGGGCCGGACATTGGGCGAGCCGACCGCGTACAGCGTGCCATAGGCGACCGTCCAGCCGATCAGTACCGTAAGGATGATCGAGAACGGTGTGGTGTAGCCGGTGACGAGCATCGAGAACGCGTCGAGCATCAGCACGATCCACAGCACCGCCCGCCAGCGCGGCCTGCGGGACATGCCGACGGCCGTCATATAGGCGATGACGGGCGCCAGATAGCCGTGCACGGGGTCGGTGAGGGCGTGGATGTCGCCGGGGGAGGGCTGGGTGAGCGCCTCCTGGATGGAGTCCGGGGCCGCCTTGGCGACCCACAGGTCGGTGGCGAGCGTCACACCGTGGGCGAGGACCGCGGCGAGCACGCCGTCGGCGATCCGCAGCCCGTCCCGTTTGATCAGGCGTTCGATCGCGAACGCGACCGGGACCAGGAGGATCGCGATGCTGGAGGCGAGACCGGCGATCTTGATGAGCAGGTCGGGCGCCTGTCCGGTGCCCTTGTTGATGTCCTGTTCGAGGCCCGAGGTGGTGCCGTGCGCGAACGCGGCGATCGCCAGCAGGACGACCACGGCCAGCACGCCGACCAGCAGCCGCATCAGGTCGGAGGGCCGGTGCACGCGCGCGGGGAGCAGCGGCTCGTCGCCCTCGACCTCGTCGACGGGCACCTCCTCGACGCAGTCGTCGACGTCCTTGCCGTCCGCGTCGGCGGTGCCGGGGCGCGAGGAAGCGTCAGAGGTGCTCTCGGCGCCCTCCGGGTGCGCACCCTGTGGCTTCATCGTCTCTTCTTGATCTCGTATCACCAGTCACCGCCCGCACGATGGTGGCATGCCCCACCGACACACGGGGGTGTCAGGGTGCACATGCGGGGGCGCACAGTCTGCCCGAAGCGCCCTTCCCGGGCGAGGGATACGCACGGTCGCGAGCCCGTCACATTGTCGGTGGGGTGGGGCAGGATGGGGCGGATGAGCGAGCAGAGCCTTCCCCGGGACGCCCACCCGGAGTACGCGGACACCCTGCCGGAGTACGCCGAGCGGGTCCTCGACGTCGCCGAACGCATCCCGCCCGGGCGTGTCATGACGTACGGCGATGTCGCCGAGTGGCTGGAGGAGGGCGGGCCCCGTCAGGTGGGCCGGGTCATGGCCCTGTACGGCTCGCCCGTGCCGTGGTGGCGTGTCGTGCGCGCGGACGGCGTCCTGCTGCCCGGTCACGAGCTGGAGGCGCTCGGCCGCTACCGCGCGGAGGGCACGCCCCTGAAGGAGGCGAGCAGGGCCGCCGAGGGCCATCTGCCGCGCCTCGACATGAGACGGGCGCGCTGGGACGGTGACGAACGCGCGGAGGGTCACACCTGACAGCTTCCGCCATCGCGCGGGTCCGGGGACACCCCGGGACCCGTACGGGGGAAGCGGGGCATGTCCGAGGCATGGCGTACGTTCATGAGGCGAGGGACGCACGGGGCCGCAGTGTCGTGAGTGGTCCGAGGGAAGAAGGGGAAGCCCTGCTTCCGCTCCACTCGTCGGCGTAGCGTCGGCTGCACGCGTCCCCCTCACCCCCCGTCCACCGCCCTCCACGCGCGGCGGGCCGCCCAACAGCACACCCACCAGGACCGGCGAACCACGTGAGCTCCTCTTCCTCCACCAGGCGCCCGTCGCACTCCCAGGTGCGACAGGGGGCCCGTGGCGCTTACCGACTGGTTCGTACCCCGCCGGCCCGAGTGGATCCCCCTCTTCTGGACGCCGCACAGCGCGCCGTGGTTGAGCACGGAAGCGGTCCTTTGCTCGTTCTCGCAGGTCCGGGCACCGGGAAGACCACGACCCTCGTCGAGTCGGTGGCGTCACGCATCGCCCGCGGAGGGGACCCCGCGCGCGTGCTCGTGCTGACGTTCAGCCGCAAGGCGGCCGTCGAACTGCGCGACCGGATGGCGCTGCGGATAGGAGCGGCACGCGCCCCCCAGGCGACCACCTTCCACTCGTTCTGCTACGCCCTCGTCCGCGCCCACCAGGACAGCGACCTGTTCGTGGAGCCACTGCGGCTGCTGTCCGGACCCGAACAGGACGTCGCCGTACGCGAGCTGCTGGCCGGTCAGCCCGACCTGGAGCGGCTCGGCCTCGCACACGTGCGCTGGCCGGACGAACTGCGCGCCTGCCTGACCACCCGCGGCTTCGCCGACGAGGTCCGCGCGGTGCTCGCCCGCAGCCGTGAACTGGGCCTCGGCCCCGGCGCCCTGGACGCCTTCGCCCGCCGCATCGGCCGCCCCGACTGGCGGGCCGCGGCCGCCTTCCTCGCCGAGTACCTCGACGTCCTCGACCTCCAGGGCGTCCTCGACTACGCCGAACTGGTCCACCGCGCGGTGCTCCTCGCCCGCCGCCCCGAGGTCGCCGGGCAGCTCGCCGCCCAGTACGACGCCGTGTTCGTCGACGAGTACCAGGACACCGACCCGGCTCAGGTACGGCTGCTCGACGCCCTCGCCGGCGGCGGCCGCACCCTCGTCGCCTTCGGCGACCCCGACCAGTCGATCTACGCCTTCCGCGGCGCCGACGTGAACGGCATCCTCGACTTCCCGTACGCGTTCCCGCGCGCGGACGGCCGCAGGGCCCCCGTGGAGGTCCTGCGCACCTCCCGCCGCTCCGGCGCCGACCTGCTGGCCGCGACCCGCCTGGTGACCCAGCGCATGCCGCTGACCCGGCTGCCGGCGGAGAAGGTCCGCGCCCACCGCGAGCTCGCCGCGGTCCGGGACGGGGGGCGGGTGGAGGTGTACACCTACCCCACGTCCGGCACCGAGCTGGACAACATCGCGGACATCCTGCGCCGGGCCCACCTGGAGGACGGCGTCCCCTGGGGCGAGATGGCGGTCCTGGTCCGCGCGGGGTCCCGCACGATCCCGACGGTCCGGCGCGCGCTCACGGCGGCCGGGGTGCCTCTCGACATCGACGGCGACGACCTCGCCCTGCGCCACGAACCGGCGGTGGCGCCCCTGCTGACCGCTCTTCGGGCGGTGGCCATGGCGGAGGCGGCGGAGGGCGTCGTACGGGACGAGGAGGGGGCTCCCGCAGACCAAGCTCCCGCAGACCAAGCTCCCGAAGACCCGGCTCCCGAAGAGGCAGGCGCCCCTGATCAGCAAGCTGCCGCCAGGGAAACCGCTTCCAAGGCGCCGGCATCCGTCACCACCTGGCTCGACACCGAGACCGCCCTCACCCTCCTCGCCTCCCCTCTCGCCGGTATGGACGCCGCCGACCTGCGCCGTCTCGGGCGGGCGCTGCGGGACGAGGAGCGGGCCGCCGGGAACGCCCTGCCGCCGCCCTCGGACGAGCTGCTCGCGCGGGCTCTCGCCGAGCCCGAGCGGCTGGCCGTGCACGACCCCGCGTACGCGCGCGGGGCGCAGCGGCTCGGGGCCCTGCTCGGAAAGGCCCGTGCGCGCCTGGCGGGCGGTGGCAGTGCCGAGGAGGCGCTGTGGGACCTGTGGGAGGGCACACCGTGGCCCGGACGTCTGGAGCGGGCGGCCAGGCGGGGTGGCGCGGCGGGGCGCAACGCGGACCGTGATCTCGACGCCGTCTGCGCGCTGTTCGCGACGGCCGCGCGCGCGGAGGAGCGCACCGGCGGCCGGGGCGCCCTGAACTTCCTGGAGGAGATCGACGCCGAGGACATCGCCGCCGACACCCTCACCCGGCGTGCCGTACGCCCTGACGCCGTCCGCCTGATGACCGCGCACCGCTCCAAGGGCCTGGAGTGGCGCCTGGTCGTCGTCGCCGGTGTCCAGGAGGGCCTGTGGCCGGACCTGCGCCGCCGCGGCTCCCTCCTGGAGGCCGACCGCATCGGCCGCGACGGCCTCGCCGAACCGCTCACCCCGGGAGCCCTGCTCGCCGAGGAACGCCGCCTGTTCTACGTCGCCGCCACACGCGCGCGTGAGCGCCTGGTCGTCACCGCGGTGAAGGCACCGGCCGACGACGGCGACCAGCCCTCCCGCTTCCTGACCGAGCTCGGCGTCGAACCCAAGGACGTCACCGGCCGCCCCCGCCGCCCCTTGTCGGTCGCCGCCCTGGTCGCCGAACTCCGTGCCACGACCGTCGACCCGCGGGTCTCGGACACCCTCAGGGAGGCCGCCGCGCGGCGCCTGGCACGGCTCGCCGCCCTCGCCGACGACGACGGCCGCCCGCTCGTCCCCTCGGCCCACCCCTACTGCTGGTGGGGCATGTTCGAGCCGACCGAGTCCAAGGTGCCGCTGCGCAACCGCGACCAGCCCGTCGTGCTCTCCGGCAGCGCCCTGGAGCAGCTCGCCAACACCTGTGCCCTCCAGTGGTTCCTGGGCCGCGAGGTGAAGGCCGACGCGCCCGCGACCGTCGCCCAGGGCTTCGGCAACGTCGTGCACGTCCTCGCCGACGAGGTCGCCTCCGGGCACACCCCCGCCGACCTCGACGTCCTCATGGAGCGCCTCGACTCCGTGTGGAACGCGCTCGCCTTCGACGCACCCTGGAAGTCGGCGCAGGAGAAGGAGAACGCGCGCGTGGCGCTCGAACGCTTCCTGAAGTGGCACGTCATGGACCGCTCCGGCCGCACCCCGGTGGCCAGCGAGCACGACTTCGACGTCACCCTGGAGGCGGGCGAGGTCGAGGTGCGCATCCGCGGCCAGATGGACCGCGTGGAGGCCGACGGCGAGGGGCGCGCGTACGTCGTCGACTTCAAGACCGGCAAGCAGCCGGTGAGTTCGGCCGACGTGGAACGCCACCCCCAGCTCGCCGTCTACCAGCTCGCCGTGCGGGAGGGCGCCGTGGACGAGGCCTTCGACGGCGTACGGCCCGAACCGGGCGGCGCCGAACTGGTCCAGCTGCGCCAGGGCGCACCCAGACGGGACGGCGGCGAGACCCTGCCCAAGGTGCAGGCCCAGGAGCCGCTGGAGGGGGAGTGGGTCGGCGACCTGCTCGCCACGGCGGCCGGCAAGGTCCTCGACGAACGGTTCACGCCGAGCGCGGGACAGCACTGCTCCCACTGCGCGTTCCGGGCCTCGTGCAGCGCGCAGCCGGAGGGACGGCACGTCGTGGAGTGAGGGGTCGGTCCGGTGTGATCAGTCGCACCCCGTGTGCTGACCTGCACGTCGTCCGAACCCGGGGGCGATTCGTCCTCCGTTGTCAGTGCGCGCCGCTAGCCTCTCCGACATGGCCGCCCGCATCACCGATCCCGATCAGCTCAAGGAGCTCCTCGGCATCCCGTTCACCCCGGAGCAGACGGCCTGCATCATCGCGCCGCCCGCCCCGCAGGTGATCGTGGCCGGTGCCGGCTCGGGCAAGACGACGGTGATGGCGGCCCGCGTGGTCTGGCTGGTCGGCACCGGCCAGGTCGCCCCCGAACAGGTTCTCGGCCTCACCTTCACCAACAAGGCCGCCGGTGAACTCGCCGAGCGCGTCCGCAAGGCGCTCATCAAGGCGGGCGTCACCGACCCCGACGTCATCGACCCGGACAACCCCCCGGGCGAGCCCGTGATCTCCACCTACCACGCCTTCGCGGGCCGCCTGCTGACCGACCACGGCCTGCGCATCGGCCTCGAACCGACGTCCCGGCTGCTCGCCGACGCCACCCGCTACCAGCTCGCCGCGCGCGTGCTGCGCGAAGCGCCCGGCCCCTACCCGGCCCTGACCCGCTCCCTCGCCGACCTCGTCAGCGACCTTCTCAACCTCGACGCCGAGCTCTCCGAGCACCTCGTGCGCCCCGAGCGGTTGCGGGCGTACGACGCCGAGCTGCTGCTGACCCTCCAGGGCGCCAAACTCACCAACGACACCCTGCGCAAGGTCCCCGAGGCGGCCGCCGCCCGCCGCGAACTCGCCGACCTGGTCGTCCGCTACCGCGCCGCCAAACGTGAACGCGACCTCCTCGACTTCGGCGACCAGATCGCCCTGTCCGCGCGCCTCGCGGGAATCCCGGAGGTGGGCCGCATCCTGCGCGAGGAGTTCAAGGTGGTGCTCCTCGACGAGTACCAGGACACCTCGGTCGCTCAACGCGTCCTGCTCGCGGGCCTGTTCGGCGGCGGCACCGGCCACCCGGTCACCGCCGTCGGCGACCCCTGCCAGGCCATCTACGGCTGGCGCGGCGCCTCCGTCGCCAACCTCGACGACTTCCCCGAGCACTTCGCCCACCCCGACGGCCGGCCCGCGACCCGCCAGGCGCTCAGCGAGAACCGCCGCAGCGGCGGCCGCCTCCTCGACCTGGCCAACGACCTCGCCGAGCCCCTGCGCGCCATGCACGCGGGCGTGGAGGCCCTCCGCCCGGCCCCCGGTGCCGAACGCGACGGCGTGGTGCGCTGCGCCCTCCTGCCCACCCACGCCGAGGAGATCGACTGGCTCGCCGACTCGATCGCCCATCTCGTACGGACCGGGAAGGCGCCCGGCGAGATCGCCGTCCTGTGCCGCACCGCGACCGACTTCGCCGAGATCCAGGGCGCCCTGGTCGAACGGGACGTGCCGGTGGAGGTGGTGGGCCTGTCGGGCCTGCTGCACCTGCCCGAGGTCGCCGACCTGGTCGCCGTCTGCGAGGTCCTCCAGGACCCCGGCGCCAACGCCGCCCTGGTCCGGCTTTTGACCGGCCCGCGCTGGCGCATCGGCCCGCGCGACCTCGCCCTCCTCGGGCGGCGCGCCCGGCGCCTGGTGTCCTACGCGCGCGTGGCCGACGACGACCCCGACCGCCGACTCGCCGAGGCCGTCGAGGGGGTCGACCCGGCCGAGGTGATATCGCTCGCCGACGCCCTGGAGACCTTCCTGGAGACGCCCCTCGACAGCGACGAGGACGACGACGGGCTGCCCTTCTCGCCGGACGCGCGCGTGCGGTTCGCACGTCTGGCCGCCGAACTGCGCGACCTGCGCCGCTCGCTCGCCGACCCCCTGATGGACGTCCTGCACCGCGTCCTCGCCGTCACCGGCCTGGAGGTCGAACTGTCGGCGTCCCCGCACGCGTTGGCCGCCCGCCGCCGCGAGACCCTGTCCAACTTCCTCGACATCGCCGCCTCCTTCGCGGCGGGCGACAACGAGGCGAGCCTGCTCGCCTTCCTCGGCTTCCTGCGCACCGCCGCCCAGTACGAGAAGGGCCTCGACAATGCCCTGCCGGGCGGCGAGAACACCGTCAAGGTGCTCACCGCGCACAAGTCCAAGGGCCTGGAATGGGACGTCGTCGCCGTCCCCGGACTGGTCACCGACACCTTCCCGAGCGCCAAGGGCCGCGAGAAGTGGACCGCCCAGAGCAAGGTGCTGCCGCACGCCCTGCGCGGCGACACCGAGACCCTGCCCGACATCGCCTCCTGGGACGCGCGCGGCATGAAGGCCTTCCACGAGGCCATGAAGGACCACCAGCACACCGAGGAACTCCGTCTCGGCTATGTCACCTTCACCCGCCCCCGCTCCCTCCTCCTCGGCTCCGGCCACTGGTGGGGGCCCACACAGAAGAAGCCCCGGGGACCGTCCGACTTCCTCCAGGCCCTGTACGACCACTGCGCGGCCGGCCACGGCGAGATCGAGGCATGGGCGGACGAGCCCGCCGAGGACGAGGAGAACCCGGCGCTGCACAGCCGGACCGAGGACCAGGTCTGGCCCCTGCCCCTGGACGACCAGGCCCTCTCCCGACGCCGGGCGGCCGCCCGAACGGTCCTGGACCACCTGGAGGACCTCGCCGACCACACGGACCCGCACCCCGCGGCCGTACCCGACCCGGACACCTACGACGACCCGGACTGGCCCCCGCCGCCGGACGACGAGGAGGCGCCCTACGAGGGCGAGGGGCCCTACGACGACGAGGCGCCCTACGACGACGTCGTCGAGCAGGACAGCCCGTCCGACTGGGACAGCTGGACCACGGAGCGCCCGGCCGTCCCGCACCAGGCCACGGCCCCGGATGCGCCCACCGCACCGGCACGCCCGCACCCGCGGGAACGGGACTCCCTCACCCCCGAGGAAGCCCGCACCATCGCCTCCTGGGACCGCGACCTCGACGCCCTCACCGGCGAGCTCCTGCGCGCGCGGGCGGCCGTGACCGACGTACCCCTGCCCGCGTCGCTCACCGCGTCCCAGGTGCTGCGCCTGGCCGCCGACCCGGACGGGCTCGCGCAGGAACTCGCGCGCCCCATGCCGCGCCCGCCACAACCCGCCGCACGTCAAGGCACCCGTTTCCACGCCTGGGTCGAGGCCCGCTTCGAGGCGCTGACCCTGCCCATGCTGGAGCCGGACGACCTCCCCGGCGGCGACGCCGAGATCGCCGACGAGCGCGATCTGGAGGACCTCAAGGACGCCTTCGAACGCAGCGAGTACGCCCACCGCACCCCCTACCGCCTTGAGACGCCCTTCCAGCTCGCCATCGCCGGCCGCGTGGTCCGGGGCCGGATCGACGCCGTCTACCGGCACACCGACGGGGAGACGACGACGTACGAGATCGTCGACTGGAAGACCAGCCGCACCCGCACCGCCGACCCCCTCCAGCTCGCCGTGTACCGGCTGGCCTGGGCCGAGCGGCAGGGGGTGCCTGTGGAATCGGTCACGGCCACCTTCCTCTACGTCCGCACCGGAGAGGTGGTACGCCCCAGGAACCTGCCCGGCCGGGCCGCCCTGGAGCGGCTCCTCACCCAGGAAGCGGGCGGTTCGGAGTCAGCAAAGTGTGAGGAACCGCCCAACGAGGATGTCGGTGCGGGCCGATAGGCTCATGACCATGAGCCAACCCGTTGACAGTGACGTCAGCGCTGTCCGTACGTACATCGAGCAGCACCGCGCCGCCTTCCTCGACGACCTCGCCGAATGGCTGCGGATCCCGTCCGTCTCGGCCCAGCCCGACCACGGACCCGATGTACGCCGCAGCGCAGACTGGCTCGCCGCCAAGCTCAGGGAGACCGGTTTCCCCACCGCCGAGGTCTGGGAGACCTCGGGCGCGCCCGCCGTCTTCGCCGAGTGGCCCGCGCAGGACCCCGCGGCGCCCACGGTCCTCGTCTACGGCCACCACGACGTCCAGCCCGCCGCCCGCGAGGACGGCTGGGACAGCGACCCCTTCGAGCCGGTCGTCCGGGACAACCGCCTCTACGCGCGCGGGGCCGCCGACGACAAGGGCCAGGTCTTCTTCCACACCCTCGGCGTCCGCGCCCACCTCGCGGCCACCGGCCGCACCGCCCCGGCGGTGCACCTGAAGCTGCTGATCGAGGGCGAGGAGGAGTCCGGCTCCCCGCACTTCCGCGCCCTCGTCGAGGAGCGTCGTCAGCGGCTCGCCGCCGACGCGGTGATCGTCTCCGACACCGGCATGTGGGACGAGAACACCCCCACGGTCTGCACGGGCATGCGCGGTCTCGCCGAGTGCGAGATCGTCCTGCACGGCCCCGACCAGGACATCCACTCCGGTTCCTTCGGCGGCGCGGTCCCCAACCCGGCCACCGCCGTCGCCCGCCTCGTGGCCGCCCTGCACGACGAGCACGCGCGCGTGGCGATCCCCGGCTTCTACGACGGAGTCGTCGAACTCACCGACCGTGAGCGGGAGCTCTTCGCCGAGCTGCCCTTCGACGAGGAGCGGTGGCTGCGCACCGCCAAGTCGTACGCCACCCGGGGCGAGGCCGGACACACCACTCTGGAGCGCGTCTGGGCCCGCCCCACCGCCGAGGTCAACGGCATCGGCGGCGGCTACCAGGGCCCCGGCAGCAAGACGGTCGTCCCGTCCGCCGCGATGGTCAAGCTCTCCTTCCGGCTGGTCGCCGGCCAGGACCCCGACCACATCGAGAAGGCCGTCCGCGACTGGGCCACGGCGCAGGTGCCCGCCGGGATCCGCGCGGAGATCACCTTCGGGGGCGCCACGCGCCCGTGTCTGACCCCGCTGGACCACCCGGCCCTCCAGTCCGTCGTACGAGCCATGGGCCGCGCCTTCGGCCAACCGGTCCGCTTCACCCGTGAGGGCGGCTCGGGCCCCGCCGCCGACCTCCAGGAAGTCCTCGGCGCACCCGTGCTGTTCCTCGGCATCTCCGTCCCCTCCGACGGCTGGCACGCGCCCAACGAAAAGGTCGAGCTCGACCTGCTCCTCAAGGGCGTCGAGACCTCCGCGTACCTGTGGGGTGATCTCGCCGAGCACTTCAGCCATGCGCCCTGAGCGTCCCGCGTCGTACGTCCCGCCGAACCGCCCGCCGAAACAATCCGCTGCACCGGGGGAGTTGGAAGCACCCGTGACCACCTGGACCGACCACACCGCCGACCGTCCCGTCTCGCTCACCGCCCCCAGTGGCATCGACCGCGCCGCGCACCACCGGCTCGACGAGGCCTGGCTCGCGGCGGCGTGGAGCCACCCCACGACCCGCTGCTTCGTGGTCTCCGGCGGTCAGGTCCTCATAGACGAGACGGCGGACGGCCGAACCGAACTCGTCATGACCCCGGCCTTCGAGGCCCCGCTCACCGAAGCGCACCGCTACTTCCTCGGCATCGACGAGGAGGGCGTCCGCTACTTCGCGCTCCAGAAGGACGCCCTGCCCGGGCGGATCGACCAGTCCGCGCGCCCGGCGGGACTGCGGGAGGCCGGCCTGCTGCTGTCCGCGCGCGAGGCGGGCCTGATGGTGCACGCGGTCGGGCTGGAGAACTGGCAGCGCACCCACCGCTTCTGCTCCCGCTGCGGCGAGCGCACGGTCATCGCCGCGGCCGGCCACATCCGCCGCTGCCCCGCCTGCGGCGCCGAGCACTACCCGCGCACCGACCCGGCGGTGATCATGGCCGTCACCGACCATGAGGACCGCATCCTGCTCGGCCGCCAGGTGCACTGGCCGGAAGGCCGCTTCTCGACGCTGGCCGGTTTCGTCGAACCGGGCGAGTCCATCGAGCAGTCGGTGCGGCGCGAGGTCTTCGAGGAGGCCGGCATCACCGTCGGCCCGGTCGAGTACGTCGCCAGCCAGCCCTGGCCGTTCCCCTCCAGCCTCATGCTCGGCTTCATGGCCCGTGCCACCTCCACCGACATCAATGTCGACGGTGACGAGATCCACGAGGCCCGCTGGTTCTCCCGCGACGAACTCCAGGCCGCCTTCGAGTCCGGCGAGGTCCTCCCGCCGTACGGCATCTCGATCGCGGCCCGGCTGATCGAGCTCTGGTACGGCAAGCCGCTGCCGACGAGGAGTTTCGTCTGAGGCAGCCGCGTCGTCGGCGCGTGAACAGCGGAAGGCGGCCCCTGAAGCGCCTCAGGGACCGCCTTCCGGACAGCACGTCCGCGGTGCGGACTATGCGCCGATCTTCTGCTTGACCTGCGCCAGCGACGGGTTCGTCAGCGTCGAACCGTCTCCGAACAGCACGGTCGGAACCGTCTGGTTCCCGCCGTTCGCCTTCTCCACGAACGCCGCGGACGCCGGGTCCTGCTCGATGTTGATCTCGGTGTACGCGATGCCCTCGCGGTCCAGCTGCTTCTTCAGCCGCTGGCAGTAACCGCACCAGGTGGTGCTGTACATCGTCACAGTGCCCTGCATGTCTCGCGCGCTCCTTCGGTGGCTCGGGGAAGAGCAAGTCCTCCAGGGGAACGTATGGGACCCGGGCCCCATTCCCGGCCCCGGATGCCCGGCGAAGTGACGCCTGCCGCATTAGTACGACTGCGGTCGGTTGCCTGTGGACAACCGGCTCACCCGTCTCCGCCGACCTGGCAGCATGGCCGTGTGACAGCAGCAACGCATTCCACGCTCTTCCCGCGGACACCGGACTCGGCCGACGCCGTGCTCGAAGGGCTCGACCCCGAGCAGCGCGAGGTGGCCACCTCGCTGCACGGGCCGGTGTGCGTGCTGGCGGGGGCCGGCACCGGCAAGACGCGGGCCATCACCCATCGCATCGCCTACGGGGTGCGGGCCGGGATCCTCCAGCCCTCCAGCGTGCTGGCCGTCACCTTCACCAACCGGGCCGCCGGGGAGATGCGCGGGCGCCTGCGCCAGCTCGGCGCGTCGGGCGTCCAGGCGCGTACGTTCCACTCGGCCGCCCTGCGCCAGCTCCAGTACTTCTGGCCGAAAGCCGTCGGCGGGTCCATGCCCCGGCTCGTCGACCGCAAGATCCAGCTCGTCGCCGACGCGGCCGCCGCCTGCCGTATCCGCCTCGACCGGGGCGAGCTGCGGGACGTCACCGGCGAGATCGAGTGGTCCAAGGTCACCCAGACCGTGCCCGCCGACTACGCCCTCGCAGCCGCGAAGGCCGGCCGCGAGACCCCCCGTGCAGCGGCGGAGATCGCCCAGCTCTACGCGGCCTACGAAGACCTCAAGCGCGAGCGTGCCGTCATCGACTTCGAGGACGTGCTGCTGCTGACCGTGGCCATCCTCCAGGACCGGCACGACATCGCCGACCAGGTCCGTTCCCAGTACCAGCACTTCGTCGTCGACGAGTACCAGGACGTCAGCCCGCTCCAGCAGCGCCTGCTGGAGCTGTGGCTGGGACAGCGGGACAGCCTGTGCGTGGTCGGCGACGCCAGCCAGACGATCTACTCCTTCACAGGAGCAACTCCCGACCATCTGCTCGACTTCCGCACCCGCCACCCCGGGGCCACCGTCGTCAAGCTGGTCCGCGACTACCGCTCCACGCCCCAGGTCGTCCATCTCGCCAACGGCCTGCTCGCCCAGGCCCGCGGCCGCGCCGCCGACCACCGGCTGGAACTGATCTCCCAGCGCCGCCCGGGCCCCGAGCCCCTCTACACCGAGTACACCGACGAGCCCGCCGAGGCCGAGGGCGCCGCCCGGCGCATCCGGGACCTCATGGACGCGGGCGTGCGGGCCAGCGAGATCGCCATCCTGTTCCGCACCAACTCCCAGTCCGAGACCTATGAACAGGCCCTCGCCGACGCCGGGGTGCCCTACCAGTTGCGCGGCGCCGAGCGGTTCTTCGACCGGCCCGAGGTCCGCAGGGCCATCGTCAACCTCCGGGGCTCGGCCCGCTTCGGCGGCAACGACTCCCGGCTGGACGACGCCGTCGACCTGCCCTCCCAGGTGCGAGCCGTGCTGTCGGGCGAGGGCTGGACCAGCGAACCGCCGGCCGGCTCCGGGGCCGTCAGAGAGCGCTGGGAGTCGCTCGCCGCCCTGGTGAACCTCGCGCAGGACTTCGCCGCCGCCCGCCCCGGCGCCACGCTGAACGACCTCGTGGCCGAACTCGACGAGCGGGCCGGCGCCCAGCACGCCCCGACCGTCGAGGGTGTCACCCTGGCCTCCCTGCACTCCGCCAAGGGCCTGGAGTGGGACGCCGTGTTCCTGGTCGGGGTCGCCGAGGGCATGATGCCGATCACCTACGCCAAGACCGATGAGCAGATCGAGGAGGAGCGCCGCCTCCTCTATGTCGGCGTCACCCGTGCCCGCGAGCGCCTCCATGTCTCCTGGTCGCTCTCCAGATCGCCCGGTGGCCGCCCCAACCGCCGCCCCAGCCGCTTCCTCGACGGGCTGCGCCCCGGGTCCACCGCCACCGCGGTCCGGGCCGCCGCGGGAGGCGGTCCGGGAGGAGTGGAGCGCGGCTTCACGAGCCCCGCGGGCGTCGCCCCGAGACGCACCCGGCGCACCCCGGCGCGCTGCCGGGTCTGCGGGCGCACGCTCACCGACGCGGGCGAGATGAAGCTGATGCGATGCGAGGACTGTCCCTCCGACATGGACGAGGGGCTCTACGAGCGGCTGCGCGAGTGGCGTGCCGTGCAGGCGGAGCGCAGCGGGCAGCCCGCCTTCTGCGTCTTCACCGACAAGACCCTGATGGCGATCGCCGAGGCCGTCCCCGACGACGAGCAGGAGCTGACCCGGATCCCGGGCGTCGGCATGCGCAAGCTGAACCGTTACGGAGCCGATGTGTTGGCCATCTGCGCAGGCCAGGAGGTCGAGCGGGAAGAAGTCGCGGACTGATCCCAACTCGTCGGAAAAATAGTTTGCGCATGCCCCGGGAATCCCCATAGGTTCTTAGCCACGGGGACGGAGGCCTTCTCGGAGGCCCCGATTCCGTGTTCTACTTGCATATCCGTCGGACAGCGGCTCGCGCCGCGGTCCCCTTAGACGCCGAGAGGAGGCGATTGAAGTGATCAGCATCAACAGCAGCACGGCCATCAGCACCGCCAAAATGACCGATCGCTCGGTCGTCTCCATGTGCATGCTCGGCGTTTCGAACCTGGGCACCGGTCTGTCCGGCATCTCTGCCGTGCGTCCGGCGTCCGCCCTGTCTCTCGCGGTCCTTCCCGTCCGTGAGCGCAATGAGCGACCGACCAAGGCACTGGAAGCAGTAGTGGCACAGGCCCAGGCCTATGCCTTTGCGGCCGGTGCCGGATTCCGGAAGCAGACGACGCAGCACCACCTGATGTGGGCCTTCCGTGGGCCAGAACCCTGGAGTGATCCAGCCTGATCATCGATCAGGCCGGCGCCTTCAGGGCCGCGGAACCCCATCCGGGATCCGCGGCCCTTCTGTTTGCCCCGAACGGGGCGAGCGGAGCGAAGGGGCCTCGGGACAAGAAAAGAACCCGGTACCAAGCCGATTACCGGTCCAACAGGGCCGGACCGACCAGACGAGGAAGACGAACCGTGCAACTCGAAGCGCACGCCCCGTCCGTACCGCCTTCCGAAACGCTCCCCCCGCCCGGTTCCACGGAGGACTCCACCTTGATCCCCCTCACCGCGCTCACCGCGCTCGACGACGCCATCGAGAACCTCGGCGTACCCGTCCCCTGCCGTTCCTACGACCCGGAGGTCTTCTTCGCCGAGTCGCCGGCCGACGTCGAGTACGCCAAGTCCCTCTGCCGCACCTGCCCGCTGATGGAGGCCTGCCTCGCCGGCGCCAAGGAGCGGCGTGAGCCCTGGGGCGTCTGGGGTGGCGAGCTGTTCGTCCAGGGTGTCGTCGTCGCCCGGAAGCGGCCGCGTGGTCGCCCGCGCAAGAACCCGGTCACGGCATGAACACCATCGCAGGAACGATCGACCGCCCCCTCACGAACGACCCCAAGAAGCAGGCCCCGATGAAGCCGTCCGTCAGCGAGCCCGCAGGCTCCGCGATCCCAGACTTCACCACCACCGGCGCGATCGACTCGCGTCAGAACAGGACCCGAGAGATGCAACTCATCCCAGAAGCCCTGGCTCGTGCGCATATGCACGACCGGCTGCATGAGGCCGAGCAGGAACGCAGGGCCATCCGCCTCGCGACCGCTCGCCGGATGCAGCGCCGGGCGGAGCGCGCCTCGCTGCGTGCCCGTCGTGCGCTCGCCATGGCCGTCATGCAGTAACCCGACCCGGTAGTTCCCCGCGGGGGCCGGTC